>CAZZFH010000102.1:0-7481 GCA_964653295.1 uncultured Candidatus Bathyarchaeia archaeon
CCTTAAACAGCCCTTTTTTACGTTTCAATGGTTTCTGAAGTAATTCTTCAAAGTTTATGATCCAATTAGGTAATAATCCTGAAATCTGCTTTTAAGTAAAAAACCCTGTCAATCGACTGTGAATCAAACATTGGAAAGTTCAAAAGAGAAAAAAAACTACTGCAACAAATGCGGTAGCGAGATGCCCCATGGTGCAGACTTCTGCGAAAACTGCGGCGCATCAAGAGAAGTAAGAGATATCAAATATGTGAAGCCAAGAGGCACTGGAGCTACCTTCGGAAAAGGAGTAGCCATCGTAGCAGGCGGCTTCTTCATACTGATAGCCATACCCATCCTATTTAGTGGCGGCGCCCTCATGGGTGTAACCGACTTCTTCGATCAGGGCGGCGGCTACATCGGCGTAGACAACATCGACCTAGAGACCCACACACAGATGCTGGTGGGAAAGGAGATGGAGATCCATATAGATGAGATTGAGGGACCTCCCCACTGGATGTGGGCGCCTGGCCTAGACGATCTGGTAACCATCAAGATCAAGGCAGAAAGCAATAATGGTAAACCAGTCTTCATAGGCATAGCCGATGCAAGCGATGCCTACCCTATCTTTGGTGATGTGGCTTACGATGAGGTCATCGAGTATAACATTGATGATGTCAGGGGCAAGTACCCAGACATCTCATACAGGTACCACTCTGGCGTGACCCTAGACGTCGCACCCACCGATTTGAACATCTGGGTAGAAGAGGTAAGCGGTAACGGTGAGCAGACCCTAACATGGTCTCCAGACATCGGTAACTTCTGGTTGGTAGTCATGAACGAGGATGGCTCAGCCAACGTAGATGTCGAGACAGGAGTAGCTGTAAAGATACCTATTCTCGATAATATTGGGAGAGGACTCTTCATCGGCGGCTTGGTCCTGCTAGCCTTTGGCGTAGCAATCGTGTACTTCGGGGCGATAAGGCCCAGATAAACTGGAGTGAAATATAATGTACTGTAAAAAATGCGGAAACGAAATCAACGAGGAAGCGGACTATTGTCCCAAGTGTGGAGCAGTCCAGAATGTCGACGAATTGATGCTGGCAAGCTCAGGCGAGAGGATACTCTCTTGGATAATCGACGGGATCATAGTGGGCTTCGTGGTAAGCGCGCTATCCTTCCCTGGGATGTTCTTCCCCTTCCATGCGCCGTTCTTGAATATCAGTCTGAATAGCATAGCGCTGTTCCTCTACTGGACATATACAGAGGGTACGACTGGTCAGAGTATCGGTAAGAAGGTGATGAAGATCAGGGTCACAGACCTAGATGGTGAACTCATCGATATCAGCAAGAGCATGTACCAGGCCTTCGGTAAGGCCTTCCTGCTGCCCTTGGATGTCATCGTCGGGTTGATAGCCTACCAGGACAAGGATCAGAGGCTCTTCAACCACCTCAGCGAGACAATCGTGGTCAAAGAATAGACCACCATCCCCTAACCATTTTTATCTAACCGTTTGACTTTTTTCGGGAACAAAAATGACTGAATGTCCCAATAGATCAAGAAACCGTGAGAACTGCGCATGCACGAACGAGACCTGTGAGAGAAGAGGGCTCTGCTGTGAATGTGTAGCAAATCATAGAGCCCATGGTAACCTGCCAGCCTGTTTGAGACCTGCAGTCTAAGTTTGCCATTCATCAACTGGCTCGGTATAGTTTTCTCCTGTTTTGAGTCGTTTTATCTTCCCTGTTTCATCGAACTCGAATACAGCGTATTCGTTGTGTGAGCCGTAGCCTGTGGCTATCATCTGGAACTTGTCGCCTTCGATGTGTTTTAGTTTTGTATGCTCTGCCATGGGGTCTGGTAGCTGGGGGGCTATCATTATGAGTTCTCCATTGTAGATGAGTACCTCGGCGTCTCCCCACCTGCTCCTGAACTTTCCAGTATACTTGCTCCAGTCCTTTGCTTCTTTCTCCACCGGTTTATCAGCCAAAGCAGGTGTTATCCAGTGATGAGCCTTCTCAACATACTTCACAGGCTCCCCATCACCGGAGTTAGTGAACACAATTACTGCTACCTTGTCTTTGAGGCTTATCCTGAGATTAGTCCTGTAACCGGGCACCGAGCCCCCATGCCCAATGTAGGTTTTTCCCTCGATCCTCTGGATGTTGAAGCCGAGGCCCCATCCCAGCTGCCAGTTGGGGTCCAGCCAATGAACCCTGTGCATCTCCCGGAGGGTCTCGCCTGTTAGAACTAGGTCGTCCTCGTCTTCCCTGAATTGGAGCATGGCGAATTTGGCTAGGTCGAGTACTGTCGTGGCTATGTTTGCTGCTGGGTTGATTCCTTTGCTGTCTGTGAATAGGCTTGGTTTTCTGGTACCGTCTGGCATGCGTCTCCCATAGCCTTTGGCTAGCATTGGTTGGTCTTTTGGTATGGTTTCGATGTATGTGCTGTCCATCTCTAGGGGCTTGAGTATGTTTTCCTCGACGTATTTCTCGTAGGGGACACCAGAGGTCTCCTCAACGATATAACCTGCGAGACTCAGAGCCAGATTACTGTATTTCCACTTCCTCCAAGGCTCCAATGGGTGCTCTTGACCGGGAAGATTCTTTATCACTTCCTCTTTTGGGGGGAAGTTTACTGTGGTCCAGTAGGGTCCTGCTGCTTCTCGGGGGAGTCCTGATGTGTGGGTGATGAGGTTCTCTATGGTGATGGGTCTTCCTTTCTGCTTGTCTATGCTGAACCATGGTAGGTATTTTGTTATGGGGTCGTATAGGTTGAGTTTGCCTTGGTCTCTGAGTTGCATTATAGCTGTGCTTGTGAAGAGCTTGGTGATAGAGGCTATCCTGTAGATGGTCTCGGGGGTTGCCTCAGTCTCATTCTCCACATCAGCGTAACCATATCCCTTGCTCCATATGACCTCTTGATCCTTCACGACAGCCACGCTCAAACCGGGCTGCCCACTGTACGCCATCTGGCTCTTTGTCCAACTCTCAAAGACGCGGATACCAGATGCTACCTTATCATCGATATTCATGGATGAATCTGTGTGGATTGATTATTTCAGGTTAAGCATCATATCTGGGTTTTCCGAACTTGGTGATATCCATTATCTCGATGCTGTGCCCCTCTGGGGTCTCTAAGATTGCACATTTTCCGCACCTGATGTCAAAGGGCTCTACAAGCACCATGTAACCCTTGGCTTTGTAATCTTTAACGAATCTCTCAACATCATCAACCTGATAGCTCACATTGGGGTCTGGAAGCGACTCGTCGCAGTGGAGCACAAGCTCAGTATCATTACCGGGAAAAAGCAACCCAATCATCTGGTTTTCATCGTCAGTCCAGCCTCGTTTGAGCCCCATCACATCAACATAGAACTCCGCTGTCTTCTCCAAATCCGAGACCCTTAGCATTACAGCGTCGATCTTCGACAGACCCATACCAATCAATACAACTTGGCGGACTGGACATAAAATATAATCCAAAGAGATGACGGGTTCCTTGGATAATCAAACTTATCAGCCAAGAGCCTACACCATCAGGTATGAAATATAATGTTGAGGGAAGCTGGCCTGCACTTGTAACCCCCTTCAATGATCAAGATGAGGTAAATTATGAGATGCTCAGGAAGCTTGTGAATTTCCACACTGAGAACCACAGCACAGGCGTATTATTGATGGGCTCAACGGGTGAAGCCATCCTGCTCACACAGGAGGAGCGTAAAAAGATCATTGATACTGTGATTGATGAGGCTAATGGCAAGATACCGGTAATGGTGGGGGTCGCAGCCATGACCACCAAACAGACCATCGAGAACGCCAAATACGCGAAAGCGGCTGGGGCAGATGCGGGGCTCATTGTCCAGCCACCATACATCAAGCCTAAACAGAGCAGCTTGTATCATTATTTCAAGGACATCGCAGACGCTGTTGACCTACCCCTAGTCATCTATAACAACCCAGAACGTTGTGGTGTCAATGTTGAGCCCGAGACCATCGCAAGGCTAGCCCAGCACCCCAACTTTGTAGCCATAAAAGAGGCTGGACCTAACCCATATGGGGTCATGCGTACCGTGGAGCTTACCCGTGGCAAGTTCAATATGCTCTGCTGTGACTGCGCCTTCTACGCGTTGATACCAGTGGTCATGAGCAGCGGCGGCAAGGGAACCAGCAACGTCACAGGCAGTCTTTGTCCTAGGGAGATCGCTGTAATCAGTAAGCCTTGGGGGGGCTATGATGATGTATTGAACATGCGTGAGTATCTGTACAAGTATCTTCCATTGATCAGGATGATGTATAGCGAGACCAACCCTGTGCCCCTCAAATGGGCGTTGAACCACGTAGGCGCTGATGTCGGTAAACCAAGAAAACCATTGATGGAGCTCAGCGAAGGCAACCAGAAAACCATGCATCAGACCATGGAACGCCTAGGCATACTTGCTGAGGATAGTTATCAGCGAGAATACTTTGGTAAAAAATAGTGGAGTTATTTTAGGGTCTTGATGAGTTCATCGATGGTCATGGCTGGCATGCTGAGGATCTTTATGGTGCCTCTGCTGCCCAGCTCTACACTCATTTTGAACACCGTATCGTTATCTTTCGCCTCAACGATGTTCACGAAATCATAGGGACCCAGAACCGCGTACTGCTCAAGCACCTTGACCCCAAAAGCCTCAATCTCCTTGTTGACCTCCTTGATCCGCTCCGGTTTGGTCTTGAGGGTCTTCTGGCCGTCGGGTGTCATTGAGCTGAGTAGAATGTATTTTGCCACTGGCTACACCATGATCTCCACGAAGGCATCCTTGATATGGGTATCGTTAACCCAAGATAAAACGTCCCAACCCGAGCTCAGCCACTATCATCCCCTCATGATAAACAGGGGTCCCTCCTACTATGGTCGTGACTGGGGCTCCAACAGTCCTCCACCCCTCATAAGGCGTCCAATGGGTCTTTGCAAATGACTCATCTCCCCTAATGATCCTTTCCTGCTTGAGATCAATTATCACTAGATCCGCGTCAGAACCTACCCTGATACAACCCTTCCCCGGATACAATCCGAGACGCTTCGCCGGGTTAACCGAAGCAGCCTCCACGATCCTAGATAGCTGGGTTTTTCCCTCACTCGCCGCAGTCAATAACAGTAGGAGCATGGACTCGATGGCGGGTAAACCGGGAGGAGATCTCCAGATGTTCTCCCAGCCGCGCTCTTTTTCTTCTCTAGTGTGTGTTGCGTGGTCGCTTGCGATGATCTCAACGACTCCATCATTGAGGGCTTTCCAGAGCTCTGTTTGGTCTTGTTTGGTCCTTATGGGGGTCCATTGTTGAGCATATGGACCAAGATCGGCTGTATTCTCCTGATTCAGGAACAGGTGATCTGGTCTTACTTCCCCGGAAATATTGTTCATATATGGCTTAAGGTTCCTCAGCATTTCCACGGTCTCGGCTGTTGAGACCTCCCTGAGATGAGCCTGTACTCCTGTATCCTGTGCTAATTGGATACGTTTGGCTCCCCCCATCGCCTCAGCTTCATGAGGAAAGTGGTTCATATAGTCTTGGAGCGTGTTCTTGTTTTCTGCTTTGAGCTTGTTCATGGTTTGGATGACCAAGTCTGATTCACGGCAGTTCAACAACGCCAACCCCCTAACTGATTTTACCTTTTTCAAGGCATCAATTAGGGCACCAGTATCCTTCATCCCTGTGGGTCTATCCCCTAGCTCATCAAAGAAAGCAAAACATTTCACCCCATAACTAGCTGCTGCCTTAATCTCGTCTAGCTTGTCGGCGTAGACCGCCATATTGAAGAGATAATCCACATACGCCTTATTCTTGATTAGACCCTGTTTTGCCTTGAGGGTCTCCAGTGATGATGTCACTGGCTTGTTGTTGGGCTCATCCATTACAGTGGTAACGCCTCCAGCCGCAGCAGCCCTCGTACCCGTCAAGAAATCCTCCTTCTGGGTAAAACCCGGCTCCCTGAAGTGGACATGAAGATCGATCAAACCGGGGATAACCAGTTTCCCCCCAGCGTCCAAGGTGTTTTCTGCTTCTGGTAGGCTGGTCTCTTTACCTATCTTGGTTATCTTCCCATCAGATGCAGCCAGTCCACCCTCGTAGACTCCACCCTCCAGCCAGAGCTTGGCGTTGATTATCTTTAGGCTCAAATATGTTCACTTCCTTATGCATCTGGTTTCTATTAACAGCCGCGGGTACTCTTTTCCTTTTTTCCCCCCATAATATTAAGTGGGAATATTTATCTAAGTGGGATGATTTGTATTGGTGGGAATGGTTGAAGTAATTCGAGTTGATAACAAGGGGCGGCTGCTCTTACCGAAAGCCATACGGGAAAAATCCGAGATCAAGGAAGGCACTTATGTCAAGGTTGAGACTGAAGGAAACCGCGTAATATTAGAGTCAACAGAATCTCCCGCAGAAAAATATAGAGGAATATTCAAGGTTGAGACCCTACCAGACGACCTAGACCGGTATGTGGAAGGAGAGATACTCAAGAAATGGCTTCAAAAACATACCTAGATGTCAACGTATTCATTTATTGGCTCACCGATTCAAACGAGTTCGGCGAAAACGCATACCGATGGATCAAACAAATAGAAGAGAACCCCCAAGAATACATTACCTCCTCATTAACAATCTACGAAACCTCAATAATCATAGCCGGTCAAATAGGGAAATCGCTTAACGACACAAGCCTAATCAACCAGATAAACACAGCTTTCTCTGACTTAATTAATTTGGAAATAATACCGTTAACCGCTAAACATCTCATAGAGGCACCGGTTCTAATGAGAGAATTTAATCTTGACTTTGAGGATGCAATACATCTCAACGCTGCGCTGGATAATGATGCGACACAAATCGTCTCAAACGATAAAGATTTTGATAAAACCCCTTTACCTAGAGTGTTTTAATGGAGCCTCGAGCGGGATTTGAACCCGCGGCCTACAGCTTACGAGGCTGCCGCTCCACCGCTGAGCTACCGAGGCATGAAGGCTGATAATGGCTACGTGTTTAAAAGAAATTTGATATAAAAGGGCTAGGTCCAGGCGACTACGCCCTTCTTCTTCAAGCTCTCATAGAACTCCTCTGACTTACCCAGAACATCACAGATAACATACTTGTTATCCTGTCCCAGCAGGGGTGCTGGGCTCTTTATCTCTGGCTGGGTCTTGCTCATCTTGAAGGGGAAGGTTACCGCCTTGTATTTACCTGCCTTAGGGTGCTCTATCTCCTGGAACATGCCTCTCGCGTTTAGGTGAGGATCAGCACAAGTGTCCTTGGGGTAGTATATTGGTGCCACAGGTAGCCGTGCCTCAACGAACCTGTCTACTACTTCTTTCTGCGTATGCTCGGAGACCCAAGCTGTGAGTTTCTCGGTATCGAACTCATCATCGTCAAACATGGCTCGTACTTGATCAACCGCCTTGGGGCTGTATACACCGATGCGAACGTATTCCCCGTCTGATGTCTTGAGTAGGCCACCTATTCCG
>CAZZFH010000103.1:0-7431 GCA_964653295.1 uncultured Candidatus Bathyarchaeia archaeon
GAAAACCGCCGAGGAAATAATCGCATACGTATTAAGGGACCTAACCTCACCGGATGGAGGATTCTACTCAGCGGAGGACGCTGACAGCGAGGGAGAAGAGGGAAAATTCTATGTCTGGAGCACAGAAGAACTGGAAACCATACTCACTGGAGAAGAATACGATACGATAATAGAGCACTATAATCTGAGACCGGAAGGAAATTACCTCGATGAGGCCAGTAGAAGAAAGACTGGTAAAAACATAATGCATCTTACCGATGATTCCGAGGAGAATGAGATACTAGTACAGGCTAAGAACAAGCTATTTGAGGCTAGAGAAACCAGAATTAGACCGCTTCTTGATGATAAAATCCTGACGGATTGGAACGGGTTGATGATTGCAGCCCTAAGCAAGGCGGGAAACGCTTTCGGTGTAAAGGAGTATATTGAGGAAGCGGTACGGGCAGCAGAGTTCATACTGGGAAAGATGTGGGACGGCTCAACGCTACAGCATAGATTCAGAGAAGACGAGGCAGAAATCACTGGTTTTCTAAACGATTACACGTTTCTAACGTGGGGGTTAATCGAGCTATATCATACAACAAATGAGGAAAGATACCTAGAAACAGCCATCAAAGCAAACCAATCCATGCTCGATAAATTCAGTGACCCAAGAGGAGGCTTCTATTTCACAGCAGAGAACGCCGAGACACTATTAACACGAAGAAAAGAAATCTACGACGGCGCCATCCCAAGCGGGAACTCTGTAGCCTTCTACAACCTCAACAAACTATCGAGGCTGTCAGGGGAAACAGGATATGAAGCGGAAGCCAGGAAAATATCAAACTATTTCTCATCGAGTCTTTTGGGGCAGCCTCACGCCTATTGTATGTTTCTCGTTGGGCTGGACTTCGCTTTTGGTCCCACAACAGAGATTATTCTAACAGGAAACCGTGATGAACTGGGTAAAATCACAAAGAGGCTTTCTGAAGAGTATCTACCTAATTCTATATTGCATGTATGGAGCCAAGAATTAGCAGGCACGATACCATATCTCGCAGAAATCAAGCCAACTGATACCCCGCTGATATACGTCTGTAAGGGATTTGTCTGCAGCCTACCAACGAATAACATAGAAAAAGCGTTAGAAATAATATATGAAAAAAAGTAGAGAAACTACTTAGTGGTTATGGTGTACCTGACCCTGACTGGACCCAGAGCCTCATCAATCTTCACAATAAGGTCCTCAATCTGGGATACTGTTGGCTTCTGGAACCATTCATAGTAAAAGTCGAATGTTCCTACACTTTCACCGCTTTTACTGATGATGGTATCGCATCGCTCCTTACTGATCTCATCAGGACCGCCAAAGTAGGACATTACCATACTTACCGAGTCGAGGGACCCTTGACCCCCAGCACCTGGGATACCCCCCGGACCAGTAATACTACCTAGACCCAGTGACGCTTCAAGGGCATAGTCCATAACACATATCTCAGGGAAGTCTACGGCTAAGCTCCTTAGTGCTTTAATTGCTTCTGCAATAGGTGGTCCATATAATTTGATGTAACTTTTCATAAAAGATCATGAGGATCATTTTAATTGCGATTATTAAACCTTGTTTGTTTGTCAGTTAACGATAAATGTATGTGGGAAATTAAGCTAAACTTGCTAGTTGTTGTTTAATCTCCTCATAAGGAGGCATAACACCCGGGTTCTCAGTAACCCATTTGTACCTAACAACGCCTTCAGAGCCCACAATAAATACGCTGCGTTTCGCAACCGTATACCCATCGAGCCCAACAAAGTTCTCGTGGTAGACATCATACATCTTAACAACTTTTCTATTATAATCGCAGAGCAGTGGAAAGTTGAGGACGTTTTCCTCGTGGAAAGCCTTGTTGGAGAAGGGATCATTGACACTGACTCCGAAAATCTGTGCACCCAGGTCCTCTAATTCAGCGATCTCATCCCTTATTGTACACATCTCCTTTGTACATCCACCGGTAAAGGCACCGGGATAGAACGCAAGAACCACATTTTCTCCCCTATGATCACTCAGGGTTAGCTTTTCCCTATCCTGATTTACCAGCGTAAAATCAGGTGCTTTGTTACCTACTTCAATCATCGTTATCAGATCAAGCTGTCACGGGGCTTGATTTATAGATTAATCAAAGAACATTGGGAAACTGCTTTAAATCCATCAGGGTAGTCACAGGTATGCAGTACCCAGAAGCCAAAGGAGTTCTGACTTTTTTCTATTACAAAGACCTCGAAAAAGCAGCAGAGTTCTATAAAAAGATCATGGGTTTCCAGCTCATCCAAGACCAGAAATGGGCCAAAATATTCAAGGTTAGGGAAAACGCCTACATGGGATGCGTCGATGGCAACGTAGGATACCATAAATACAGTGATACGAAGCCTGTGATGCTCACAGTTATCGTAGATGACCCAGATGCGTGGTATGAGCACTTCAAGAATAATGGGGTTGAGACTATAAATGAGCCTCATGACGACAAAGAGCTGAACTTGAGGATATTTCTGCTCCATGATCCTGAGGGATATGTCATAGAGATACAGAAATTCTATGACCCAATTCCATAAAAATCAGTTTTTCACATATTTTCTTTATAAATGTAACGGATTGTTATCGAAAACTGCTTATATGGATGAAGGTATCTCCTAGAGTAGCTAATAATAGGATTCTAAACAGTTAGGAGCATCCAAAATGGATCAACTTAATGAAAAAATCAAGACTGAAATCGGTGAAGCCGAGTATGACGCAGTCTTGGCGATGGGCGTGGACAACTTCAACTATCTAACACGAACTGTCCTACCATTCGCGGAAAATTATCCATCAAGAAAAGCCGCTGCCCTACTACCAAAGGAGGGCCCCCCCGTTGTTGTATTACCTCAGGACTGGTCACAGGCAATTATTGACCAAGGGTGGCAGGGAGAGGTTCTCGTATATGATGAGAACCAAGGATATGAGACAGGGGCATTTGTAAAGGCATTAGAAGAGCTAATTGTCAGTATGGGGCTCGATAAAAATAAGATAGGTCTCGACACCTCAAGGGTCTCAAAAGGCTTGATGGACTCACTATCAGGAAAACTTCCCAACATAGAATGGGAACCAGCGGACCCAATGCTGAGAGATCTCAGGATAATAAAGACAAAAGGCGAGATAGATTTCATAGAGCGGGCATGTAAACAGGCAGATAGGGGAATAATCTACGCATTGATGCATCTTGAGGGGGTAGTAGATAACCCAGGGTATACAATCGCTGAGATAACAGAGCGCATCAGGGTTCATGTGAACGAAAACGGCGCCAGCGGAGTAGGAATACTCAACAGTGCATTCGGGAGCGATGGACAGATCTATTACACGCCCCAACGAGGCTGGGTAAAAAACGGTGAACTATTCCGGATGGATGTGAGCGCCAACTATATGGGATACTGGACAAACATCGGCAGGATGGGAGTCACAGGAAAGCCAACCCCAGATCAAGAAAACGCGTATAAGGAGAATCTGATACTCAAGCAGACTGCCTTGGAGATGCTGAAGCCCGGCGTTGCATGCAACGAGGTTTATGCTCATGTGGCGAGGGTGGCTGAGAAACAGGCAGTGGGGTTCTGGAAAGAACCCGGAATCGGACATGGCGTTGGAGCTAGTCACCATGAGGCGCCTTATTTGAACCTGAGTTGCAGTACTGAGCTTAAAATGGGGATGGTAATCGCTTTGGATATTTACACATATGGTCCACGGCAGGAGCTGATTCACAGCAAGGACATATATGCGATAACGGAGGCGGGAAACAGGAAACTGAGCTGGTACATGCCATGGAATAAGCTATACCATGTCTACGGTATCAGGGCGACCCACTAGGAGGCAGATGATATGAAAGAAGAGATAGTAGGAAAAGTCAACGCGGCGTTAGAAGCCGAAGGTTATGACGCCCTTCTGGTATTTGGAAACGATAACCTCCAATACCTCACAGGAGCATACATGCACTTCCCACAGGTCTTCCCGGATAGATATATGGCCGTATTCTGGCCAAGGGAAGAACCAGCCACATGTATTACCCCCCACGAGTGGGAGAGCAGCTACCTGAACCTAGCCTGGGTGAATAAGACAAGAGCATATACTGAGAAACCCGGAAGCCCAAGCAGCATAGTTGAGGTAGCGGTTTTACTAGCCAAGAACACCGTTAGAAAGACGGGAAAGATCGGGGTAGATGTGAACAGGGTACCATTGAATCTGTATAATCGGCTTGAGGCTGCGCTGGAGGACTTCCAGCTAGTGCCATGTGATGACTTACTCAGGGAAATGAGGATCAAAAAGTCTCCAAAGGAGCTTGAGTTAATCGAGGAAGTAGTAGCCAAGACCGACCACGCGATAGCGGGACAAGCACATCATGTACTTGTAGTTCAGGCATCAGGTGAGATGAGCAACACAGAAAACGTGAGAATTCACGCTATCGAGCGAGAACTGGATGAAGTTGGACACCATGCGATTGCACAGGTTGTAGCCGGTACAAATGCTGAGAAGTGGTGGCCTGGAGCACCAATGTACGGGATAGGGTTCAACAGAGTCCCCAAGCATCATGAGTGGATGAGGCTAGAGCTTGTATCTACTGTCAAGGGATACTGGTGTAATGGGGCGAGAATGCTTGCCATGGGCGAGATAACAGATGAGCAGAAGGCAGATTACCAGAAACTAGTAACACTGAGAGAGACCGTCAAAGCGAAGCTCAAACCAGGTGTCAAGGCGAGCGAGGTATATGATACCGTGAAAGAGGTGGCGGCAGAGAAAGGCATCACAATGGAGCCCAAGATAACTTTGGGAGCAGGTGTGGGTGTGACTAACTATGAGCCCCCGTATATCTCTGGGGCAGACGAGACGGTTCTTGAGCCCGGTATGGTAGTGATATTTAATCCCGTGGTTCATGGTGTTAACGAGGAGCTGTTGATGAGTAAAGATGTCTTTGTGATCACCGAGGATGGTAACAGGATCATCGGTTGGTGGAAGGACTGGCGTGAGCCATTCATCAGTAACTATACTTACTAACCCAAATTTTTTACACCTATATTTCTCTTGAATCAATAGAATGTCATTCAAGGTACAGGACACTGTTATTGAAAGGGGAAAGGTCTATCGTGGCTACATTAAGATTGGAGACGCCTCAACCCACGAAGTAAAACTACCATACATAATAATCAATGGAGCAAAACAGGGCTCGACGGTTACTATTCTTGGAGGAGTTCACGCCGTTGAATGCGCCCCGGTCGAGGCAATATACAGGCTAGCAGAGAATATCAAGCCTGAGGAGCTCTCTGGCACATTGATACTGGTTCCAATAGTGAATACTGAGGGGTTCCATGCAAGGCAGCCATATCATAACCAGCTGGATCACCTGAACCAGAACAAGGTTTTCCCCGGTGACCCAGAGGCTTCGATAACCAAGCGTGTCGCATATCATGTCTTTGAGCATTTTGTAAGCAAATCGGATGTACTGATAGATGCCCATAGCGCTGATCTTGGGGAAGATGTTACTAGAGGCATATTTGTCTACAAGACCGAAAAAAAGGAACTATTTGACAAGATGGTGGAGCTAGCCTCACTCTACAACCCGGCTTTGATCGAGACGACCAATATCTCAGGGAACACGGGGGAGGCAGTCAATCTATATGGTATTCCTTGCCTGATGATAGAATCGGGGGCACCCTACCCAATTAGGGAAAAAGACGTAGAATACCATCTCGAAGGTGCAGTAAACGTGTTAAAGTACCTCAAGATGCTTGAAGGAGAGCCAGCCAAATACGATCCTCCAGTGGACCCACCTAGCCAACGAATATGGGCAGAGAAAGGTGGGGTATGGAGAAGAAGAGTGGATGCAGGTCAAAGAGTAAAGAAAGGAGACAACCTAGGTACTGTCTGCAATCTGTTGGGGGAGACAATCCAGACGGCTGTTGCGCCATATGATGGAGTAGTAAGCTTCCTTAGGGTACATTACTCGGTGAATAGCGGAGACAGCTTACTCTGGTTGGCCAAAGCCTAGGCTCTTTTTACACTAAAACAGGTTAGGATCAGCTTTTATAATACTAAATGGGTAATGCGAACTACCGGGATGCCTAATGGTATATGACTTCCTAACTTTGGATGATGTTGACGTATCGGGCAAGACCGTTTTCCTACGTGCAGATATAAACAGCCCTCTTGACCCTAACTCTAAGAGGATTCTGGATGCCACTAGGATACAAGCGGTTGTACCAACATGTAGAAGCCTAAAAGACGCAAAGTTAATAATCGGGGCACATCAGAGCAGACCCGGGAAATATGATTTTACTAATCTTGAGAGCCATAGTAAGGTCCTCCAGATGTATCTGGAACGCCCAGTCAAGTACACTGATGATATTATCGGTGAAGAAGCTCAGCAACAGATCAGGGCACTGAAAAAAGGCGAGGTACTTGTACTCAACAATGTTAGGATGCTGGAAGAAGAGAACAAGATAGCATCACCTGAGGAACTCAAGGAAACAGAACTAGTGAAAACACTCAGTAAATACGTTGACTTGTTCGTAAATGATGCGTTTGCAGCTGCCCATAGGAGCCAAGCAAGCCTTGTTGGTCTTAGCACTGTAGTACCCATGGTGGCTGGACGCCTCATGGAGCAGGAGCTTAGAGCCCTGAATAGGGTCCTGAGTGAGCCTGAGAGACCCAGCGTATATCTTCTCGGCGGAACCAAAGTAGAGGACAGGATACCGGTAATCAACCGGGTTTTGAGGGATGAGATAGCGGACAATATACTCATAGGCGGCTTGGTTGCGGATAGCTTTCAGATGGCTGAGGGCAAGATGAATAAGCGATACGATGAACTTGGAGAAGAAGAACATAAACAAGTAGATACTTGCAGGGATATCCTCGAAAAATATCCCGAGCAGATTCAATTACCCATGGATGTAGCCCTCGATGTGAAGGGAGAAAGGGTAGAGGTCTTTATAGACAGCATTACAGAGGAGAAAAATATCTACGATATCGGGTTGAACACCATTGCTCATTATTGCAGCACGATAGAGAAGGCTGGAACAGTTGTAGCTGAAGGTCCTTTGGGGATGTTTGAGAGAAGAGGCTTCGATATAGGAACCAAGGAACTGCTACGCTGTATGGGCAGATGCAGGGGATATACTGTCGTGGGAGGCGGTCATATGGGTGGGATGGCATCCATGCTTGGAATTACGGACTGGATGAGTCATGTATCAACTGGTGGAGGAGCCATGCTGAGCCTCTTGGCAGGTGAGGTCTTGCCTGTGGTTGCGGCTCTTGAGAAATCCAAGCAACATTTTGGGTAGACGTATCATTTAATAATATGTTAGCCCTTATCGGTTTGCACTGGGACCGTGGTCAAGCTTGGTACGATACGCGGTTTGGGTCCGCGTGATCCCCGGTTCGAA
>CAZZFH010000104.1:0-7322 GCA_964653295.1 uncultured Candidatus Bathyarchaeia archaeon
GGGTATGCGATGCTACCCACGACGTTTTCTGTCATATGATCGGCGGCGTCAATACTTAGTCCACCATCGCTTTTTAGGACCGCAATGTCTTCTTCTGTGAGTCCGCATCGTTCTGCGACGATCTTGACTCTTTCATCAACGGGTTTTTTATAAAAACCTGATATTCGGCTTGAGAACTCTGAGGCCATGTTCTTTTCCTCGATTCTTGGAAAGGAGAAGCATGAGGGGATTTAACTATTTTCAATTTCATCGCTGTTTATATTCGTCATTTGTTTATTTTCTTTGATGTAGATGACAAAGGCACTTGTTTTGATGACCCTGGAACCCGATTCAGGCAGAGGACCCATCGAAACCATAAGAAAACTAGAAGGAGTGCTGGAATCTGAGATGCTTTATGGTCCTTATGACGCCTATGCATTACTCAAAGCAGAGGGCTCGGAAAAACTCCGAGATATTATAATAAAAGAGATACGCGAAATTGATGGCGTCCAATCAACATTAACTTGTTTTATAACCTAATCTTGGTTTTATATCAGAAAAAGCGGTAAATGTTTGAACCAAAGTTGAATTTTATCCCCTAATTAAGTGAATTCTGGAAAAACTTTAATTCTATCATATGTTCGATACTGCGTTTAGGAGCTTATCCTTGTGTCAACTAACAGGCTGAAATGGATATCAGTTGGGGGAACCTTTGATGTCATGCATAAAGGACACTGGTTCCTCCTAGAAGAGACATTCAACGTGGGCGACCAAGCAATAGTAGGGGTAACAACTGATGAATTCGTAACCACAATGAAAAAGAACCACAAAGTAGACTCCTATGAAAACAGATTAGCCGATGTCAAGGCTTTCCTAAAGGAGAAAGGGTATCTTAAACGAGCAAAGATAGTGCCTCTATATGATCCTTTTGGCCCTACAATAGATAATGACGAGTTGGAAGGTATCGTGGTTAGTGAGGAGACAGAGGTTACAGCCGAGGTTATCAATAAGATGAGGGTAGAGCGGGGTAAGAAGCCGTTGCTCATCTTTGTCATCACCATGGTTCTGGCTGATGACGGTAGACCAATTAGCAGTACTCGTGTCAGGAAACAGGAAGTAGACCGGTACGGTAGATTAATCGGGTAACCACTTTTACCATGGTCTCGGGTACATTCACCTAGCCAACCATTTTAACATGTCACTCATCTCACGGCTTATGGGTTACAACGCCTCGGCTGTGTTACCGCTCCACGGTGGAAAAGCACCGAGATGGCTATTCAGCAGGATGGTAAACCTCAGCGAATGCATAGTGGATATTATTATCGCCGAGTATGGGCGTAGAGGGCTTCTGGAGAGATTGAGTGACCCATGGTTCTTCCAGAGCCTCAGCTGCGTGCTGGGATACGACTGGCATAGCAGCGGCACCACCACCGTAACCTGTGGTGCATTGAAGATGGCCATGGATCGCCAAAACATAGGGGTCACTGTCTGTGGTGGAAAGGGACGAACCAGTCTTAAAACCCCGAAAGAGATTAAGGAGATGGCTCAGGTTTTTGGGCTCAGTAGCTACAAGACCGATTCCCTGGTCTATGCTAGTAAGATGTGCGCCAAGACAGATAACACATTGATTCAGGACAGCTACCAGCTCTATCATCACTGCTTCTTCTTCACAGAACAAGGCGAATGGATAGTGATCCAGCAGGGGATAAACGAGGAAAAAGCCAACGCCAGAAGATACCACTGGGATCTGGATCAATGCAGATTCACACAGGAACCCCAACAAGACATATTGTGTCCTACAAAGCTTCCTGAAGCCCTCAATATGACTCACCGGGAGAGCCTAACCAACCAGAAAACCTGTATAGACCTAGTCAGGGATAACCCGGAGAAACTGAGAAAGCAATTAATCAGACCGGTACCAGCCAACCAGAGCAGGCTCGACAAGTGGAGCGGAACAAAGGAAAAACTCCTAGTAATGCCTCGTTCAGTAAACTGGGATGCTGTCAGGGCTGCTTATGAGTTCCAGCCCAGAACCTACGAGGAGTTGGTAAGCAGAAAAGGAATAGGACCAGGAACAGTAAGAGGGCTCGCACTAGTAGCAGAGTTGATCTATGGGAACAAGGCTAGCTGGAAGGACCCTGTTAAGTTTAACTTCGCCTTCGGGGGGAAGGACGGGGTCCCCTATCCTGTTGATAGGAAGAGTATGGATGAGGCTGTTGAGGTTCTCAGGAATGGTATTCACTCATCTGGGTTAAAACGGGGTGAACAGATGCAGGCAATAAACCGCCTGAGAAAATGTATACCAGAGAGTATCCCTGAGAAGCTCCGCACAGTTGTTTGAACTTGTAGTATTGACTATAGGTTGGATTTTTCTCGGTTGCCCGTGAAGAACATCAAGCCGATGGCTATCAGGAGTGCTGCTCCTAGTCCCAGCAAGAGGTAGTTCTGGAATGGGTTATCCGCGCTGTATACTTGGTGGGCTTCATCACTCACTGTCACATATAGTGAGCTGTTTATTATTCGCTCCCGGGTGGCTAGTGTTTCCCCTATATATGACTGGGTTGAGACGTTGAGTACTGGTATTATGTTGTCTCTGTATTCTGGTGCGTTCCTTATCAATTCGAGACCAGAGTCGCTGTCTGCCAGTGTCAGATCTACTGGTACCCAGCCCCATGGGGGTATGTATATCATGGCCCATCCATGCCAGCCTACCCCATCTGCCTCATTAATCAGGTGCCCTTCCCAACTGGTATCTTCCTCGTTGATGGTTGGGTGGATGTAGATGCCTACTTGGAGGTATGCTGGTATATCGAGGCTCCTGCACAGGGTGATAAGCAGGATTGATTGGTCGTCGCAGTCGCCTAGTTGGTCGTCGAGGGTCTTGCTTGGATACTGGGGTACCTCAAAGTTGCAGTAGGTCGTGTTATCCATTATGTACTCCACAAGTGTTGCCACTGACCCGAGTACCGTCTCCTCATCGGATACAATCTCAGAGGCTAGCTCATGGAACATGGCTTCATCAGATGGGAAGGTCTCTGTGGATAAGGTGTATTCATCAATAAGGTTCTCTGGAATCATCTCTATTCCTTGAGCGCCATCCAGCTCAAAACTCGGAACCTCTTGTTCCATGGAACTGATGGTGTATTTTGCTGTGAATGATTCTTCTTGACCCGGTAATAGGAGCCTGTTTATCCCTACTAATGCGCCATGGTTACCATCGCTATCAATAACCCTGACGGTATACTCTTGATCTACTTCTACCAACTGTGTGGTCTGCCAAGTAGTATTCATGAACAATGGTATGCTTACGTCTTCTTGGGTTAGCTCAATGTCGGTGGTGCCACGGTTCTCGAAGATATAGCTTAGTGTGTAGACATACTGGGTTGGCTCTTCTCCCTGTGTTATTGGGGTTAATAGGCTTAGCACCAGAATTATGCCTAGTAGGGTCTTGGTTTTATTCAAATGATTCAAAATAGAAGGGTCTGAGTGCTTAAAAAATAGTTCCTAGGATTTGGTGACCTTGGCCCAGTCCTCTGCGAATCGGCGTAACCCATCATCAGTTAATGGATGCTGTATCATCTTGTCGAGGATAGCTGGGGGTATTGTTGCTACGTGGCTTCCTGCCTTGGCTGCCTCAACGACATGTCTTGGGTGTCTGATGCTGGCGGTTATTATCTTGCTGTCTAGCTCATAGTTTTGGAGTATCTGGCTGGTCTCCCAGACCACATCCATGCCCTCGTGTCCCTTATCGTCCAGTCGTCCTACGAATATACTGACGTATGTTGCTCCTGCCTTGGCTGCCAAGAGTGCTTGGTTTGAGCTGAATATCAGCGTGACATTGGTCTTTATCCCGAGTTTTGTGAGTTCTTTTGTCGCCTTGAGCCCTGCGACTGTCATGGGTATCTTGATTACTATATGTTCGCCATACTCGGCTAGCTTCTTGGATTCCTCTACCAGTTCTTCAGCTGTGTTACTGACTGCCTCAACGCTGATGGGTCCTTTTACTATCTCGGCGATCTCTGCTACTACCTCGCTGAATACCCTGCCTGAGCGGGCGATGAGTGTGGGGTTGGTTGTTACTCCGTCGATGATTCCCATGTCCCAGTATTTCTTTATGGCGTCAATCTCGGCTGTATCGATATAGATTTCCATTTTTATTTCCTCGTTTTCTCAATTAATTCTTGGGCTGATGCGGCTATATGATCTGCGGTTAGCCTATGGTGGATAAGTACTTCCAGTTGTGTGCGTGCAGTTTCACCGAATGTGTCCTCTACGCCCATTATCTTCATCGGTGTCGGGTAGTGTTCTGATAATACCTCAGCTACAGCACCGCCCAAGCCACCGTGTATCTGATGCTGCTCTGTGGACAACACTCGCCCTGTTTTCTTCGCTGATTTGATCAATGTCTGTTTATCCAAGGGTTTCAAGGTATGAACATTCAATACCTCTGCAGAGACCCCCGCTTCTGCTAGTTTCTCCGCTGCTTGGACAGCAAAATTAACCTGTGAACCAATCGCGGTGATTGTTATATCGCTGCCTTCATGCATGACCTCTATCTGACCCAGTTTGTACTCGTAGTTTTTCTCCAGTATGGGCTCCTTTTCCCTTCTGAGACGCATATAAGAGGGTCCTTTGATTCCCATGACTGTGTCCAGCGTGTTTTTTGTCTCCTCAGCATCACAAGGCACCAATACCTTGAGGTTTGGAATAACCCGTGTGATGGCTAGGTCCTCTATGGCTTGGTGACTGGCTCCATCCGATGCGCATGATAGTCCACCGTGGGATGCGACCAGCTGGACATCCAGTTTGTCATGTGCCACAAGGTTTCTTATCTGATCCCATGCCCTGCCTGTCTCGAAGTAGGCGAAGCTTGATGCGAATACCTTCTTACCTCCAAGGGCTAGTCCAGCTGAGAAAGCTACCAGATTTTGTTCTGCTGCTCCCACATCGAAGAATCTTTCATTGTACTTGGCTGAGAACTTGTTGGTTCTTGTGGATGCTGATAGGTCTGCGTCTACAACAACTATGTCTGTGTTAGCCCCGTTTTCTTGTAGCCATTCTCCGTAGGCGTCTCGTGTTCCTTTGAGTGACATTATTGGGCCTCCCCTAGCTCTTTTAGTGCCTGTGCTATTTCCTCGTCGTTGGGGGCTTTCCCGTGGAAGTCAACGTTGTTTTCCATGAATGATACTCCTTTGCCTTTTACCGTGTGGGCGATTATAACCGTAGGTTGTCCCTTGTACTGCTCTGCCTCTTTGAAGGCTTTGATCAACGCATCATAATTGTGTCCGTCGCATTCGATTACATTCCAGTTGAATGCCCTCCATTTATCGGGGAAGGGTTCTAGACAGACCACGTCCTCTGTGCATCCGTCTATCTGGAGCATGTTACGGTCTACAATAGCTATGAGGTTGTCCAGTTTTTTACTAGGCGCCAACATGGCTGCCTCCCATACCAGTCCCTCATCGCATTCACCATCACCAAGCAGGCAATAGATCCTTGTCTTTTTGCCGTCTATCTTGGCTGCTGCCGCGATACCTGCTGCTACGCTGAGCCCGTTGCCTAGGCTTCCTGAGGATATCTCGACGCCTTTTGTTTTCATGGCGTCTGGGTGGCCTTGGAGTATGCCTCCGTATTTTCTTAGCTGGTCAGTGGATCGTGGGATGTATCCTGCCTCCATCAGGACCGTGTAGAGGAGTGGCGCTGCATGTCCCTTGCTCAGTACGAAGCGGTCTCTTTCTGGGTCTTCTGGGTTGTGGTTCATGATGTGGAAGTAGAGGGTTAGCATGATCTCTACGCTGCTTAGGCTGCCTCCTGGGTGTCCTGATTTGGCGTCGTGGATCATTTTGAGGAGGTGGGTTCGGGTTTTTTTAGAAAGTTGTTCTAGTTGGGGAACAGAGAGCTTGTTCATTTATTCACCAGCGGAATTGGTATAACAAATATTCCATGTGTTTAAAGCCTTCTTAAAATCGTCTATAGTGATCTATACTGATGCTTTGATAATTAACATGGGGGTGTTAACTTAGTTTTCGGGGCTCTCGTAGGTGAGCTGTACAGTGACCATGGCTTCTGGTTTCCCCAGAGCCTTGATTATTTCCTCAGGGATATCTATGGCTGCTTTATCTGAGGCTATCATAAGTGTTCTTCCGCAAGTGTAGCTGCTTTTCCTTGCGACCATGTCTATAGGGTCTGTGTATGTTAGTTGGGGGTGTCCTTTTCCCTTAGCCTTGAATGCTTGGTGGTCTACTTCTAGGGTGAATGTGATATTGGTCTCTGGGTCTCTTGCGGCTTCTTTGATTTCCTTGGGTAGCTGTGCTAACCCGGTTTCGGCTCCAACGGCTATTATGCAGTCTCCACGGGTGGTTAGATGGGATTCTGTTGTGGTCATCAAAGTGGTTTTGTGCGTTGATCTGATGTTGATATGTCCTTGGGCGTTGAACTGGATTGTATGCTTCATGGTTATATGTCCAGTATTTTTATGAGCAGGAGTTTTACCCGGTCCGTGATGGTTTTTTTCTTGTGTTCTTGTGTTTTGTATAGTTTGAGGTCTTCTATTGTTTGCCTTAGGTCCTCTGCTATCAGGTAATATGCGAATATTCCTAGGAGTATGCCGAGGCTAAGATACCAGCTGAAGGCATTAAGGAATCTTCTTGAGAAATAGACTGCTGTTATTGCTACTAATGTTAGGTGGCTGCGTCTTAGATTGGATTTGTGTCTGTAGAGGAAAGAGAACAGTTCAGCTCCGACGTAGCCGGCTCCTAGTCCCATGAGTAGGGGGTGATTGATGATGCCTCCTAGGATGCTGAGTAGGGCGCTGAGTATGCCACCGGGGTATTCTATTTGGCGATTGAAGGGTATCTCGGTCCGTGTGTAGGCTCGTCTTAGGTATCTTGTTTTTCCCTGTTTTTTGATCTGCCAGCTGAGGTTCCAGTCTTCTGCTCGTTTAGCTTCTGCGTAACCTGGGCTGGATCTATAAGCCTTTTTGGTGTATGCCATGTTGGCGCCTTGGAATAGCCCGAAGGTGCCTTGCATTATGCTGCTGCACCAGCAGTAGAAGTGGCTGAGGGGGTTCTTGTTCAGGGGTCTGAAGGCTCCGCCTACTGCTACTACTTTTGGGTCTTGGAATGGTTTGATGAGTTCTTCTATCCAGTTCTCTGGTGCTATGCAGTCTGCGTCTGTGGTTACTATGATGTCGCCTGTGGCTTCGATGGCTCCTAGGTCGCGCATCTGGGCTAGGGTGTATTCGGGTCTGATGAGTACTTTGTCGCAGTATTTTTCTGCGATTTGTGGGGTTCGGTCGATGCTTCCGTTGTCGATGAGTATTATTTCTACTGGGTGGGTTTGGC
>CAZZFH010000105.1:0-7318 GCA_964653295.1 uncultured Candidatus Bathyarchaeia archaeon
CCATCTGGTCCAGCCCTCATCAGCGTTACCCCCATAGTATCTCTGGTAGACGCCGATCTTCTTCATCTTGACAGGCTTGGACTTCAACGCAGGTGGTGCAGGGGTGAAGACAATGTGACAACGTTTACTCACCTTGTTCAGCTCTCTTCCCACACCATCTGCCTTTGGAATATAGAAGCTGCCGGCTGGGAACACCTTTTCCTCATTCACTACAGCTTCTAGTAGCCTATGGACTACAATGCCTTTCCTTAGAAGCCTGGAAACCCCCAGGAAGCCATCATTGACTGTTCCATCTAGCAGCCAACCGTTTGGAGCGTTTCTTGCTACTTCCCCCCTTGGGAACCTGATGCTTGATAGCAATTCGAATGTTCCCTCGAAGGGTTTCTCCACCTCTTGCACACTTACTCCCATGAACTCGGCGATGGTATAGGTTGAGAGATCATAGGGCACTACCGGTGTTCCATCAGGATACTTGCTGTAGGCTCCAAGATGGTAGAAGGTTCTCTTCAGCAGGCTTACTATGTATGGTCTGCAGTGTTGACCGGCGAATACAACGTATGTTCCCTTTGGATAAACCACTCCATCGGCGGTGAATTCTCGTTGGCTTCTGCTTATCTCTACTCCCATGTTCATGAGTAGCTGGAGTAGCTTGTACTGGGTTAGCTCATCATGTTGATCGGGTTTGATTACAAAGGCGAAGGGTGGCTCCTCTTCCCCTTTCTTTATCGCGTTACTAGCCTTCTGATACATGTTTTTAAGTATCATATTCTTGAAGCCAGCCGCTGCCTCCAAGGTCCCATAGGCGCTGATCTTCTGCTGCTCAACGATGTCCCTGAGCCTCCACCAGCCTCCAGACCATGGATGCGGGAACCCCATCTGTGTTCGGTATTCTGGTCTGCCCCGCCTGCTACCTCTTAGCTGATGGTAGTGTATGTAGAGGGGTGTGGCTAGTTTTGCCGACGCTGACTCTGTGAGCATCCCACAGATATTATGCCAGCATGGGACATAGTTGAATGTGGGCATGAACTCCCCCGGGTAGGTTGCCATAGACTCTATGCCATATTTTCCATCCTTCTCAAGCATTACATGGGTCAATCCACCGTAGAGCTCCTGCTCTGTCCAGACAAGTGGGTCCACCTTGTCATCTATTGGGTTTGCGAAGGGCGCTATGTAGAATCTTGCACCGTAGCTTCCCATGTGGTGGAAGTCTATGTAGGCTTGTGGGCTCCACTCAGTGTACATGACTTTGGAGACCATCTGGCTCTCCACCATGTTGTTGTGGATGGCGTCCCTGTTGTTATCGTGCCCAGTGTATTTGTGGTAGAGCCACGGGGGGCTACATCCCTCGTACTCTGTGCCAAGATACTTCTCGTAGAACTCTGTGACCATGATCTGTCCATCGGGGTTAAAGCAGGGGAACATCAGCAACACTGTGTTATCCAGTATCTGCTTGTTCTCGGGTAGACTGATGAGTTCCCATGCAAGCTCTGGCGCCATCTGTGTGCCCCCTACCTCGGTGGCGTGGATGCTCATGCTCATGGAGACTACTGCTATCCCGTTCTCGATTATCGCCTTGATCTCTTCCTCGGAGACGCCTTTGGGGTGGGCTAGTTTCCAGCTCTGTAATCTTATCTCATCTAGCCTCGCCATGTTCTCCTCTGATGTGATTATAGCCAAGAGGAATGGGTTTCCTTCAGTACTCTTCCCCAGCTCCTCTACCTTGACCATTGGTGATTTGTTTAATTCCCAAAAATATTCAACAATCCTATTCCAGTGAGCCAGTTTTCGGTCAGCCCCCAGTTGGTGACCAAAAAATTCAACTGGATTTATTATATTATGTGACATTAATAGAAAAATGTCAAATAGCTATAAAAAATCATGGATCGTATTATCGAAATACATAATAAACTGTGGGTTTTTAGGGAAAAACCCTAAAAACGCCTAATTTGTTTTTCTGATGGTGTTATATCTATCTAAAACGTATTTTGTTTGATATTTATGCCTCTGCGTCCGGTTAAACCGAGAGATTTAAGGAAATTCACTTTCATTTCAGACCCCCAGATGAGCCCATCTGGCTCAAAGGTAGCGTATGTCCACACTACCATAGATTATGAGGAGAATGATTATGTGAAGCATATCTGGATCCACGATGTGGAGACGGGTACAAATACTCAGTTCACCTTTGGGATTGGGAAGGACAGTAATCCGCGTTGGAGTCCCTCTGGTTCCAAGCTCTTGTTCTTGTCCAGTGGGCGTGAGCCTGACTCCAAGACCGATCTATACATTATCAATGCCTCTGGAGGAGAGGCAGAAAAGGTAGCTTCGCTTGAGACCGCTGTCTCTAATCCTGTCTGGAGTCCTGATGGGAGGAGTGTTCTTTTCAGTAGCAGGGTCTGGGAGCCTGAGAAGCCTGATACCGATGTTGTGGTGGTGAACCGTATCTGGTTCAAGCTCAACGGCGTTGGAATGTTTGCTGGCAAACGAGTTCACTTATTCACAGTGAAAGCAACTGGTGGCAAACCCAAGCAATTGACCAAGGGCGCGTTTGATGTGGGCTCTTTTGCGTGGAGCCCAGACAGCAAAGAGATAGCATATGTTACGAACAAGTCACCAGATCAAGACCGATCCCACCTCAGGGACATCTATGTGATGTCTGCGAAAGGCGGTGAGGCAAGAAAGATCACAGGCAGTGTTCACGAGATAAGCAGCATCTCTTGGTCCAAGCATGGGTTGGCTTACTATGGGAGTGATTTCCACGCTAGGGGTTCAACTAACACTGATCTCTGGGTAATGCAGCTTGGGAAGAAACCAGTGAACATCACAAAGGGCTTTGATAGGAGCCTAGAACGTGGCATTGGTAGCGATCTAAGAATGGGTACTCCTGATCCGGGTCCTGTGTGGAGCCCTGATGGGGCGGAGATATACTTCAAGACTGGCGAGGTCTCGCACAGTAATATCTACAAGGTTAATGTTGCCTCAAGAAACATTGAGCAGCTCACTGAGGATGTTACTGTTGATGGATTCAGCTACTCTGGCGACTTCCAGCATGTAGCATATAACGCTATGAGAGCCACTGAGCCATGCGAGCTCTATGTAGATGGCAAGAAGGTAACAAAGTTCAATGCTAGACACCTCAAGAATCTGCAACTCAGTGTCCCTGAGCAGTATACTTGGGTAAACGAGTTGGGAGAATCCATTGAGGGCTGGGTTATGAAGCCAGTGGATTTCAAAGAGGGTGAGAAATACCCCACGATCCTCCAGATCCACGGTGGGCCACTGGGAATCTATGGCGATGGCATTTATCAGGAGTTCCAGTTGATGACCTCCGATGGATATGTGGTGATCTACACTAATCCCCGTGGCAGCGGTGGCTACGGTGAGGAATATGCCTCCACATTGAATGGTAGGCACGGTACAGTGGATTATCGTGATGTGATGGATTTCACAATGGACGCCATTGATCGTTTCAGCTTCATGGACGCTGATCGCCTCGGGGTTACTGGTGGTAGTTATGGTGGTTACTTGACTAACTGGATTATCACCCAGACTGACATGTTTAAGGCTGCTGTAGCCTGCAGGAGCACATGCAACCGGTACAGTCATCACGGGTACAGCGATTTCGGGTTCAAGCACGGAGAATCCGGTAACATGGGGTACCCGTGGAGAGATGAGGAGAAGCTATTGTCACAGAGCCCATTGAGGTATACGGAGAACGTGAAGACGCCCACCTTGTTTATTCACAGTGAGAATGATCTCAGGTGCCCTATTCAACAGGGTGAGGAGTTCTTCGTGGCTTTGATGGAGCTGGGAGTAGACACTGAGTTGGTGCGGTTCCCTGATGAGACCCATGAGTTGAGCCGTAGCGGTAAACCCAAGCACCGTGAGGAGCGTTTCCAGCATATCCTACGCTGGTTCAACAAGTATCTCAAATAATTTTTTTGGTCTATTCCAATATTTTTTAATCCATAACACATCCTTGAATGCGATCACAATTGATTCTCCTCGATCCAACAAGATGTCAGGGATGCCGTATCTGCGAAGCAGCCTGTAGTTTCCACCACAGCGACCACAAGGCATTCTCGCCTTCAAAATCCAGCACCCACATCAGCCGCGATAACGATACAGCGGTAATCACCATGACCATCGATAGCACATGTGACCACTGCGCTGGTGAGGAGACGCCTCTCTGCGTCAAATACTGTGCCTACGGGGCGAGGGGAGTAAAAAGATGAAACACCATGGATACGGGGGCAGAGTCCTCAGGGTAGATCTCACCAAAGGGAGGCTCGTGGAGGAGCCAACGGAGAAATATCTTGACTGGGTCGGTGGCAGAGGAATCAATGAGTGGATATTATTCAACGAGCTACCTGTCGAAGCCAAGCCCCTTGATCCTGAGAACATATTCACCATAGGTGTCGGTCCTCTAGTTGGTACTCTTTCTCCTTTCTGCAGTAGGGTAAGCATAGACACCAAGAACGCGTTCACTTATGGCGTCGGTTCCGCTAATTGTGGGGGTCATTTTGGGGCTGAGATGAAGTATGCTGGCTACGATAATCTTGTGTTCACTGGTAGGTCTCCTGAGCCTGTTTATCTCTGGCTTAATGATGGTGAGGCTGAGATTAGGGATGCAGGGGGTCTTTGGGGTAAGACCACTTGGGAGACCGAGAAAACCATCAGGCGAAATGAATTGGACAATGAGGTCCGGATGATAGGAATAGGACCCGCTGGAGAACACATAGTACGATCAGCGTGTGTAATCTCTGATAGAGCCAAGGCTGCTGGAGGCAGCGGTGTAGGAGCAGTAATGGGGTCCAAAAACCTGAAAGCGGTTGCAGCTAGGGGAAGCCTCCCCATAACTGTAGCTGAGCCTGAGCGATTCATAGAGGCAGTAGATAAGGCACGTGCCAAGATAGAGACCTTCCCAAAGGCCAAGCTCTACCGAAAGGATGGCTACTATGGGGTCGAGAGCTATTATGGTAGCGCGGCTTGGGAGGCTGGATTCAGACCAGTTAGGAATGGTCAGGATGATTACTGGGAGCCCGAGAAGATTAAGAAAGTAGCAGGAGACACCATCAAGCATTACCGTGAGAAGATTCTCGCCTGTTATGGATGCCCAGTAGGCTGTATGCCTTGGATGAACATACCCGATGGTCCATACAAGATCAAGGGAGAGGGCTGGTGGAACAACAGCAGTAACAGTTTCTGTACACGCGTAGACTGTACTAATCCTGAGGCAGCTATCAAGGCGCATCTGTTGACTAATCAATTGGGGCTTGACGGGGATAATGCTTCTGTGGTCATTGCTTGGGCTTTCGAGGCTTATGAGAAGGGTTTGCTTACTGTTGATGATACTGATGGATTGGAGCTTGAATGGGGAAACCATGACGCTGTGCTAGCGCTGCTGGAGAAAATTGCATACAGGGATGGATTCGGAGACTTCCTAGCAGATGGGGTTAAGGCTGCCTCTGAGAAGCTTGGTGGTGGCTCTGAGGATTACGCCATCCATATCAAGGGACAGGACAGCGTCGATGGAGTAAGGATCAGCAAAGGATGGGGCTTTGGGGTAGTCACTAGCCCAGCCGCTGGTAGACACCTCAGAGGAGCATTACACAGCTTCAGTCCAGACAAGTTCCTCTCATGGGATAATGTGCCCTACCGAGTTCACATGCAGGAGCAGTTCAAAGGTATACTGGATATGACAGGCACATGCCTATACAACAATGGGTTGCTTAGCTGGGAGACCGAGACTACTGCCAAGTCAGCGGATTATATCTCTGAGCTAGCATCCGCCCTCACGGGATTAGATCTAGGCTATGAACGCTTTACTTGGATTGGCAAACGGTTGCACAACATCGAGAAAGCCATCAATGTCATCCATGGAGGATTCACAAGGAAGGACGATTACCCACCCAAACGTTACTGGGAGGAGCCAGTGAAATCTGGTCCATACAAGGGAGAGCATCTAGATCATGAGACTTGGGAAGAGGCTCTGGATGAATACTATCGACTGCATGGATGGGATCCTGTTTCAGGGCTTCAGACCCGCTCAGGTTTGGAGTCTCTAGGGTTGCATATTGTTGCAGATCGGCTGGAGGCAGCTGGTTTTCTCAAATAATTTTTACACTCAGCGTGTAATTCATCAAGTATGGTTAATCGTAAGATAAGGGTCAGAGACCTCAGGGAATTCAAATTCGTATCTGATCCCCAGATAAGCCCAGATGGATCAATGACCGCCTTTGTTCTCAGCGAGATCGATTATGATGAGAACAAGTATAAGCGACACATCTGGCTAGCGGAGACCAAGACTGGAAAACTCAATCAATTCACACACGGACCGGGCTCAGATACCTACCCACGTTGGAGCCCCGATGGGGAGAAACTCCTCTTTCTGAGTAATGGGAGACAGCCAGACACCAAGACCCAGCTCTATATAATCAATCTGAGGGGTGGTGAAGCCCAGCTTGTTGCTGATATGGAGAATGGTGTCTCTAACCCACGTTGGAGCCCTGATGGGAAGAGTCTTCTTTTCACTAGCAGGGTCTGGACAGAGAAGAAAACGGAATCTGGTGTCAAACACATAAAGCGCATCAGATACAAGTTCAACAATCTAGGATTCTTCGAGGGTAGACGGGTCCACCTTTTCACAGTAAAGCCTGGGGGTAAACCAAAGCAGCTCACCAAGGACGAATACGATGTAAACGACCCCAAATGGAGCAATGATGGAAAACAAATTACCTTCATCTCAAACATGGACCCCGATCAAGACACCAGCAGGGTAACAGACATCTACAGCATCCCCGCCAAGGGCGGCGACCCCGTGAAGCTCACAGATAATACCTACTTAATATCCAACCATAGCCACAACCCAAATGGAGAAACCATCGCATTCATTGGACACCATCAACCCCAAGAATTAGCCGTAGACTACGATCTCTACATAATGAGGGCTGGAGAGGAACCGGAGCTACTGACAGGGGCATTCAACAGGAGCCTATTGATGGGCGTTGGCAGCGATCTCCGGGTTTCCACACCCGGTGATGGACCCGTCTGGAGTAGCGATGGCAAATCTATCTACTTCAACACAGCAGATACCCCGTACTGCAACCTCTACAAGCTAGATATTCAGAGCAAGGAGCTAAGTACACTGGTAACCGGGAAGACCGTTGACGGATTTACAGTATCCGAGAATGGATTGATCGCGTTTAATGCTATGAACACTCGTGAACCATGCGAGCTCTACATACTCGACAATGAGGAACGAAAACTAAGCAACTTCAACAAGAAGCTACTTGATAAAGTGTCTCTCTCGAAATCCGAG
>CAZZFH010000106.1:0-7235 GCA_964653295.1 uncultured Candidatus Bathyarchaeia archaeon
GCATGTCCCATCCGTTTTCCGGGTATCGCAGCACGTCCCGCTATATATGCAGCCACTGGCTTCGTGAATCCGCCCTCTTTGATAAATTCGGCGGCTCGTTCTTCAGCATCTCCACCTATCTCACCTATGAGGGCAACGGCTTCTGTTTCTGGGTCGTCTTGGAACCATTTTAGCATATCAATATAGTCAAGACCAACAACAGGATCACCCCCGAGTCCAACACATGTACTCTGGCCAAGTCCAGCTCTCGTTATATGAGCAGCGATCTCATAGAACAATGTACCACTTCTGCTGATTATACCTACATTTCCTTGTTTGAAGACTTTTGCAGGCATTATCCCCATCTTGGATTCACCGGCTTTAATAACACCCGGAGTATTGGGACCAACTATCGTTGTGCCTCTTTGTTCTGCTCTTGCCACTAGTTCTATGCTATCTCGTACTGGAACCCCCTCTGTGATCACCACAACCGGGTCTAATTCAGCCTCGATAGCCTCAAGAGCGGCGTCCAAAGCAAAAGGAGCCGGAACAAAGATGATACTAGCATCAATATTATGAGTCTCTTGAGCCTCCCTGATAGTATCATAAACAGGGACTCCTTCGGCTTCCTGTCCTCCCCTCCCTGGAGTTACTCCAGCAACGATCCTTGTCCCATAATCCTTCATGAGATGAGTATGGAACAATCCTTGATCTCCCGTGATACCTTGAACGACCACCCGAGTTTCCTTATCAATGAACCTTGCCATTATTGCTTGCCTCCTGCGAGTTTAACGGCTTGTTCAGCCGCCTCTTCCATAGAATCCAGTGTATCAATTCCATTTTTCTCGAGAATAGCCTTGCCTTCAGCCTCTTTTGTACCCATCATACGAACAACGATTGGCTTATTGATACCTAGCTCCATGCGAGCTGCAACGATCCCCTCCGCCGTATAATCGCATCGAGTAATCCCCCCAAGCACATTAACAAATAATGCCTTGGTTCGTTCATCGCTTAGTACAAACTTTACAGCTTTCCCGATTCTCTCCGGGGTTGCTCCTCCACCAAGGTCAAGGAAATTAGCAGCTTTCCCGCCATGTAGCATAACTGTATCAAGGGTTGCCATTGTTAAACCCGCTCCATTTCCGATTATCCCAATATTTCCATCCAGTTCAACGTAAGTGAGACCCTGTGATCTAGCTTCCATCTCCCGTTCCGTGAGCTCTCCCTGATAACTGTCTAAAAGTCTCTCTTCCAACTCTTTATGACGGAACAAAGCATTATTATCAACATTTAGTCTCGCATCTGCTGCGAGGAATCCATCCTTAACCTCGACTAGTGGATTGATCTCAGTAAGTTCAACATCCATCTCAACAGCAAGCAAGAAGAGCCTGGAGACAAACGCAGCGAACTTTCTCATCATCCCCGATCTGTAGCCCAGCTTCGACGCGATAAAGTTAGCATGATAACTCTTCAATCCAATCACTGGGTCAACGTAGAATCTAACAATCTTTTCCGGGGTCTTCGCAGCGACTTCTTCGATATCCATTCCCCCTTCACTTGAAGCGAGAACCACATGCTGTTTCCTGTTTCTATCGATAGTCACTCCTAGGTATATCTCATTTACAATATCGACTTTTTCTTCAACGTAGAGCTTCTCAACCTTCAGACCCTTTATAGTCATACCTAAAAGCTGCTTGGCGACATTAGCAGCTTCACTTGGAGAATCTGCAAATTTTACTCCGCCCGCCTTCCCACGACCTCCAACTGGTAGTTGTACCTTAATGACCACTGGTTTACCTAGAGACTCAACGTATGCTCTGGCATCCTCAGGAGACTCCACCATCCGCCCCTCCGGAGTCGGAATCCCGTACTTTTTGAAATATTCTTTAGCTTCATACTCTAGAAGCTTCATCATCTTCACCTATAATAGGAGGTACATGTTCAAGGGGCTAATATTGGTTCTGGGAATTTACCTGATTTTCTCTAATAGATTTCTAGGCAGCTTTAATCGAGGGTCATATGGCAAAATAAAGGATGTGAATGCTCTAGGGTTTTCAAATGTAATCTCCCACTGTCTCTCCACAACATCTACCCCCTTCACTTTATCTCTCTTCAAAACCATTGGAACTTCATGAACGATATCATCCTCAGCTCCAACCAAGTTGAAGTTAACAGCATCTTGTGGATCAAGCAACAACACAAACGGTATTGATTCTCTAACCGTTATGGACGAGATATTCCTAATCTAAAAAATGTAACTACCCAGTGAGAGCCTCTTAATCTCCAAAGGAGACATCTCTCTAATCTCCTCATCAGAGACCCCAGATTTACCTCTAAAAAACCACCTCTTGTTAACCCTAAGAAACACCAATTGTTTCTCAGTAACAATTAACTTGTAACGTTGATTACGACCTAAGAATCTAGGCTTCACAAAATCATCAAGAATAGCAATAACAGATTCTTCAGGAGCGGCGCGACGTCCACCGCCAAAATCACTCGAACTTCGTTCAAAACTCGGGTAATCACTCAGATATGAAGTTATCGGCCTAATAGCCTTCTTATTCCATAAACCAACTCATATGTCTGATATAAATGGAAAAGGAAACCCTCAAACAAACAGTCATCAAGGCCATAGACGAAAAAGCAAAGCAAATAAAAAAGATTGGTGATGACCTCTGGAAGATACCCGAGGTAGGGTTTAGAGAATACAAGACCGCAGAATACGTCGAAGCACAATACGAGAAAATGGGGTGGACTTATCAAAACAAACTGGCATTAACAGGCAGTAAAGCATACCTCAAACCAGAAAAAACCACGCCAACAGTAGCCATAGTAGGGGAGCTCGATAGCCTAGATATACCCACGCACCCCGAAGCAGATCAAAAAACCGGCTGGGTCCATGCCTGTGGGCATCACGCACAGGTAGCAGCCATGCTGGGAGCTGGATTCGGGTTAGAGACAGTTAAAAACGAATTAGAAGGAAATATCGTGTTACTCGCTGTACCCGCAGAGGAGTTGATCCAGATGGATTTCCGTAACCGTCTCAGAGAAGAAGGCAAGATTACCTTCATGGGAGGCAAACAGGAATTCATCCACATCGGCGCCATAGATGACATCGATATAACGATAGGCAGCCATAGCAGCGGAAGTCTCAAAGGAGCCAGACTTGGAACAGGTGGAAGCGAGAACGGATTCATCGCAAAACTCGTCAGATACAAGGGCATGGAAGCCCACGCCGGGGATCATCCAGATGAGGGAGTAAACGCACTGAACGCTGCCATGATGGGACTCATGGGTATCCACGCAAACAGGGAAACATTCAGAGACGAGAATCATATCCGATTCCACCCAATAATCACCAAGGGCGGCGAGATAGTCAACAACGTACCCGCTGATGTCCACATGGAGAGCTTCGTAAGAGGCGCTACTGTACCATCAATAAAAGACGCAAACAAGAAAGTCAATAACGCCCTCAAAGCAGGAGCCCTAGCCGTCGGAGCCTCAGTCGAGATAATAGATGTGCCAGGATACATGCCCTATCACAGAGATCCAATACTCGATAAGGTCCTGAGAGAAAACTGTCTACAACTCGAAGAAACTGTTCCTATTGGTGGGCACAGCTGCGGGAGCACCGATCTAGGAGACTTCAGCTGCGTGCATCCTACCACAAGCCTAGAGATGGGTGGGATAACAGGAAATCATCACCATAGGACTTACACAATTGTTGATAAGGAAACTCTGTACGTGCTACCAGCAAAAGCCATGGCGCTAACCGTGATAGACTTACTCTATGATGGAGCAATAAAAGCCAAAGAGATCATAAAAAGCTTCAACCCTATCATCCCTCGAAAAGAATATACAAGCTACATGAATAAGCTAATAGAATAGACAGAACGTGATCCTAGATTGCACTACGATTCAAAAGAACTCTCAACAATAATAATCTTCAGCGCCTTAGGCGCAATCCTCAGTGTACCCATTGGACACATTGGAAACTACCTCAAAACCATTCCTTTCCTACCACTAGGAACCGGACAAATCCTAGCTGGACTACATCTCATAATGATAACCCTAACAGCATTACGCCTCAAGAGATTCGGAGCAGCCGCCATCACTGGATTAATAAAAGGACTCGTCGAGGCTGTTCTCTTTAGCTTTCACGGACTACCAGTCATAGCCATGAGCGGTATCCAAGGAATATTAATCGATTTATCTCTACGAGTCCTTGGCTACAACTCAAAAGGAATAGCGTTAGGATGCGGGTTATCAGCAGTTAGCAATGTACTATTCCTACAATTTATAATCAGATTACCCTTTCCTGTCTCAGTTTACGCCTTGATGTACATCCTCTCCTTCTCATCAGGAGTGTTACTCGGTGCCTACCCTTCACATCTACTCCACCAAATGATCAAAACACGCATCTAAGCCCCACATCATCTTCTTAAACCTATGATTCCCCAAGAATATCCGATATCAATGGATAAAGCATCACTCAAGAAAAAAGCACTAGCAGAAATCGAACGACGAGCAGACGAAATCATAGAATATGCCACAGCCATCTGGAAATACCCTGAACTGGGCTTCAAGGAATTCAAAACCGCAGAACTAACTGAGCAAAAATATGAAGCGATGGACTGGAAATACGAGAAAGAGATCGCTATCACAGGAAGCAAAGCATATCTCAAAGGAGACGGCTCAAGACCCACCATCGGAATAGTGGGAGAACTCGACGCTCTTCACATCCCAGTCCACCCAGAAGCCCACCCAGCATCAGGAAATGTCCACGCCTGTGGTCACCACAGTCAAATGGCAGCCATGCTTGGAGTAGGATACGGACTCGATGTAGTGAAAGAATATCTTGACGGTGAAATCGTAATGCTCGCTGTCCCTGCAGAGGAATATATTGAGATAGATTACAGAAATAGGCTACGCGACGAGGGAAAACTAGAGTTCTTTGGGGGCAAACAAGAATTCATCCGCCTAGGCGCAATGAAAGACATAGATATCTGTATCGGTAGCCACAGCGCTATGGACCAAACAGAGTTAATAGGGGTTGGGGGAAGCAACAATGGCTTCATCGGCAAACTAGTCCATTACATCGGAAAAGAAGCCCACGCAGGAGGCGCGCCTCACAAAGGAATCAACGCATTGAACGCTGCCATGATGGGGCTCATGGGTATCCACGCTAACAGGGAAACATTCAGAGACGAGGACACCATTAGGGTCCACCCAATCATCACCAAAGGCGGCGAGATAGTCAACAATGTCCCCGCAGACGTAACCTTGGAGAGCTACGTCAGGGGAAAAACAGTGGAAGCCATCAAAGACGCCAACATCAAGGTAAATAGAGCACTCAGAGCAGGCGCTATGTCGGTAGGAGCTGAAGTCGAGATCAATGACCACCCAGGATACATGCCCTATACACGAGACCCCAACCTCGAAAAAGTACTTGTAGGTTCAGTCACAGACCTATTCGGTGAATCTGAGGTCAAACATAGAGGACACAGTACAGGCAGCACTGACATGGGTGATTTCAGCTGCATCATACCTACCACCAGCATCGGTATGACTGGGACAGAAGGCGCTGGGCACAGCAGACACCTCAAGATAACTGACCCAGTTAAACAATACATAGTGCCAGCCAAAGCAATAGCAGTAACTGTTATAGACTTACTCTATAATGAAGCACAACAAGCAAAACAAGTGATAAAAAGCTTCACACCAACAATAAAACGCGAAAAATACACGGAATTCATGAAAAAACTAATCAAATAACAATATTTTTCTCAATAAACCTATCAACTCATATACCTTTTTCATCTGAGACATGGAGTACCACGAGATAGCACTAGGCGAAAAAATATCTACAATCGGTCTAGGAACATGGGGCATGGGCGGCAAACAGATAGAGGATCGGAGATGGGACGAGGAAACCCTCATAGCCATAAGGATGGCCATTGATCTCGGTCTAACCCATATAGACACAGCAGAATATTATGGGGCTGGACACTGTGAAGAACTCGTGGGACAAGCAATCGAACCCTACTCTCGTGATGATATCTTCATTACAACTAAAGTTTGGCGAACAAACCTGCGTCGTGATGACCTAATAAAGAGTATGAAGGCGAGCCTAAGACGACTCAAACAAGAATACGTAGACCTATACCTCATCCACTGGCCAAACTACAAGACCCCCATCAAAGAAACCATGCAAGCCTTAGAACACTGCGCTCAAGAAGGATACACAAGATACATCGGTGTAAGTAACTTCTCAGCTAGTCTAATACAAGAAGCTCAGTCTCATCTTAAAGAAAACTACCTAATAGCAAATCAAGCCGAACTCAGCCTACTAGAACAAAAACCAAGAACAAACCTACTCCCATACCTCCAAGAAACAAACAGAACCCTGATCGCCTACCGTCCACTCGGAAGAGGGATACTCGCAAGCCTAGACCATAAAAAATTATCCGAGATAGCAGTCAAATACAGGAAATCCAAGGCTCAAGTCGCATTAAACTGGGTTATAAGTCAGGAAAACGTGATAGCGATACCAAAATCAAGCAATCCAATTCACCTCATGGAGTTCATGGACGCAACGGGCTGGGAAATGACCTTAGAAGATAAAATGGAGTTAACCAACAGCTTCATCTAGTTACACGGTCACTACGCTTACGATACGCTGCAGCACCGCCATTCTCCTCTTCTTCCTCGTCGTCAACCTCTTCCTCGTTTCCTCTTATCTTGTCGATTAATCCGGTTTTCTGTACAATCACTGCTGCAAGTATTACAACTAATCCAACAAGAACATACATGAGGGGCGGCTCTAAGACCTTCAGGGCTTGATACTGCACAATATCAATAACAGTTAGTTTCTGGACTTGGAAAGAAATCATTGAACCCTGAGATGCATCAAAAAGCTCCGAGACCTTCAACTGCGGGAGCATATCCCAAGCCCCATCAACCTCTGGAGTTATTGTCAATCTAAAGATACCATCCCTATTCGAGGTAACAGTCTCGATAAAACTAGTCTCAGGAGATACAAAAATAAACTCAACCTCAAGACCACTAACAGGAGGCATTATTCTACCTGTTATGGTCATAGGTCTCTCTACTTTTACTGGCTCGTCTTCAATCCTCGTTTCTAGGTCTAGTTTCCTTTTATCCACTCGGAAACTCTTTTCTCGAGAAATAGCACTGTGATAATCTTCGTCACCTGCATAGCTAATTGTTACATCATTTTCACCTATTCTAGTAGG
>CAZZFH010000107.1:0-7218 GCA_964653295.1 uncultured Candidatus Bathyarchaeia archaeon
CTCAGCACTTGCATTCTTCATCGGAGCAATGAGCATAGGCGGAATCCCGCCAACAGTGGGGTATCCTTCAAAGCTCATTATTTTCATGGGATCATTTGGGCCTGGCGTCGCGCATATCTCAACTGACTTCATAATGGCGCTAGTTGGAATCCTTTCCACTGCGCTAACAGTAGGTTATACGATGTGGACCATGAGGCGCATATTCTATGGGCCCCTACCCGAGCATCTTCAAGATGTAGAGGAGGCTAGCCCATACATGACTGTGCCCATGCTTTTGCTGTGCTTAATCTCGATAATATTGGGGATATACCCGAGACCGATACTGGACCCATTAATGGAGGTAATCGCTGGGATACTAGCGTGAGGTGAATGAAATGACAAGCAATATACTAACCCTGATAATCGCGGCAGCCTTCGTAACAGCACCAATCGTTTACTTACTCGGTAGAAGCATGGGAAAGAAAGTAAGCTGGCTGGTGCTGGCTGTCTTCGTAGTGATGACTATAGGATTGGCTAGCCTGTTCCCCACAGTGGAGCATGAGGTGCTCATGGAGGAATATAGCTGGGTCTCCGCGCCGGTAAGCCTAAACTTTGGGTTTATGGGTGACGGGCTTAGCGTGCCAATGCTATTTACATATGTCTTCGTATTCGCAGGCGCAACTCTGTTCAGCATGCCATACATAGAGAGACGGTTCAAACAAGATGATGTTGAGGAAAGCAATGAGCAATATGCAAGATTCTACACTTTCTTCCTGTTATACGGAGCAAGCGTAGCTGGCTGTATGTTAGCGACTAACTTGATACAGTTCTTCATGTTCTTCGAGTTAGCATTGGTGTTCTCATGGTTACTGGTCTTCCTATATGGATACGGTGACAGGAAGAACAACTCAATGGTATACTTCATCTGGACCCATATCGGTGGTGGAGCATTTCTAGTCGGAATCTTGGGAGTCTACTGGAACGTAGGAAGCTTTGAGATAGCAGACTTGTTGCACATCGCAGAGCACTCAGGAGCCTTCTGGGTGGGGATAATGATCACAATCGGGCTACTGGTAAAGATCGGTGCCCTTGGGTTCCATGGATGGATGCCGGGAACCTACAGTGAGTCACCAGCTCCTGTTAGCGCTGTTCTGGGGGCAACCTCGGTAATGCTGAGCACATACTCCATGTCGAGACTGCTTCCACCATTCCAGCCAGTCCTACAAGGCGTGAGCAAGTGGTTCATGCTATGGGCACTATTTACAATCCTCTACGCGGGGGTAATGGCGTTGGTCCAGAAGGACACCAAGCGCCTGGTCGCGTATCTGAGCATGAGCCAGATGAACTATTGTGTACTGGGTGTGTTCACATATGCAGCATACGGTGTACTGGGAGCCATCTCTTACAGTATCAGCCACGGGTTAGCCATCGGGCTGCTATTCCTTGTATCAGGAGCCCTCCTCTACAGGACCGAAACCCGGGACATGACAGAGATGGGTGGACTAGCTGAAAAACTCCCAGTAGTAATCTTGGCTACTCTAGCCGGATTCTTGACCATCGGAGGCGTACCCCCAGCAGTTGGATTCAAATCCAAGTTCATACTACTGAGCGGAGCCTTCGTAAGAGGATTCGAGACAGGATCATTGGAGCTTATCACAGCGATTCTAGCCGGAAGCCTAGCCACATTGATTACTCTCGGCTACGAGTTCAGGGCTATTTGGACTATCTACTATGGAAAACTACCAGAAAAACTGAAGGAAGTAAAGACAGTGCCAATGGAGATGGCTGTACCTTTATTGGCTCTGGGGGCTTTAGCGATAATATTTGGTCTATGGCCGGCTTTGATAACCAACCCAATAGAAGTGTTCATCGAACACATCTTCCATCATTAATCCTATTCTACATTTTTAAAATAAATAAAATAAAAAAAATTATTAGTTAAATTATGAGTGTGGGTCGCCGTGACAAGGCGTACAATCCATCTTGGTAAAGACGTTGTTCACCGGACCATCTGCACCGTGACAGGCTAGACAATCAACTGCTGATTGTGGCATCTGGAATTCTGGAGTAAACGTGCCATCAGCTAACGCATTGAGCATCTCAGCTATTTTTCCAGCGGTATCTGCTACCATCCTGCCGCAGCGCTCTGCTCTCTCTGGAGAGTTTTCCAGACAGTCAGCAGCCTCAGTATATCTTGATACGGATGCGTGACATAGAGGCGAGCCGTTAACTGAAGTAGGTAACTCTCCCTCCACTTTGACTGCTACTGCAGGCATGTACTGTGGTAGCTCGGCTACAGTATACCATCCGACCAACTCGCTTACTAAACTCAGGTCATCGGTTACCAAGTTTATCGCCATGGCTCCCCCGTTAATTACTCCACAGGTGAGGCCCCATCCCATAATGCCAGCCTTGCCCCATACAGATATTTCCGATGGAACAACAGTGTAAGGGAAACCAATCTGAGCTTTGAGTTCTCCAATAACTCCCTCATAAGCCCCATATGCGCAACCTTTCTGGAAGTATGCTTCATATGCCCTTGCTTTTACTGCCTCAACATTTAGTCTTGTATACTCCCATGGACGAGCTGGGATTTCCTGAGGAACCTCAACTTCAACCGGAGTCTCAATAACTGTCTCTTTAGGTGGAATTAGTGAGTAGCCACCTATAGCTCCTATTGCTAAGCCGCCCACTGCGGCTCCTGCCATTTTGACGAATTCACGTCTTGATACTTGTTCTGTGTCCGACAAATTCTTCACCTGAATGCTTTGAAACTTGTACTTTTTGCCATATAAACCTTGTTTCATATTTTGACCTTATTTTTTCGTTTTGTTTCATAAATAATGGTTGTATTGAACAAATTGTACATAGTATTTTACAAAGAGATATATCCAATAATATTCATGGAAATATACTTTGACGGCAGCAGACCCTGTTGATGTAAGGATCCTAGAAATTTTAAGACTAGATGGACGCGCATCTATACGAGATATAGCTGAAAAACTTGGAGTTAGTCCAGCAACAGTTTCAAGGAAAATTAGGCGAATGGAAGACGAGAATGTCATTAAAGCATATGTGAGTATTATCGAGGACGAGGAGCTTGGAAAGGGTTCGCGAGCTGTATTGCTTGTTAGAACTTCTGGGGAAAAAGATCAGTCTGAAGTAATAGAAGATATTTCTAACATGGATGATATTTGCAACGTTTTTCTCACTATGGGGAATTATGACCTTATTCTAACGGCTTGCACCATCAATGAGAGCGAGTTATACAATATAATTAAGAGGATTAGAGCCTTAGACAGTATTCTTTGGGTTGATTTTGCCTCAATCGTAGCAAGGAGAAAAGTATTGAGTACTTTAATCCATGAAAATAATGAAATTTAGGTTTCAGAATATTATTTATGAAATTATAACTAGATTTTATCGACACAAATATGGATGATTTCTATTTAAAAAGGAAGGTTAAAGAATAGCCTTTTATTCATATGGATAAAATCCATAGTGAGAATGATACAAAATGATGGGTAACACGGAGTTATTGTTCATATTATTCATTGTTCTGCTCCTCTTCGGTGGAAGAAAGCTTCCTGAGTTAGCTAGATCAATGGGTGAAGCGGTACAAGAATTTAACAAGGCTCAGACTGCTCCAGCAAAATACGTAGATGAGAAGACTCGAAAAAAGAATGAGGAAAAACTGGCAATTATTGAGGCTGCTAAAAAGCTGGGTATCGAGGTTGAAGGAAGAGACATCAACGAAATCGCTCAAGACATTGTTAAGGCAACCTCAAAAGAAGAAGCAGAAGAATAGTTTTTTCCACTTCTGGTGTTGATATGTCTGAGGATATAGAATTAGATTTTTGGGGGCATTTTGAGGACTTATCCTCTAGGCTCAGGCGTATCGTTGTAATGGTTCTAGTTGTCATGATGATAGTAATGAGCCTACCATCGGATCTCACAATGATTTACAGGATGGAGTTCACGGATTACCAGCCATTAATCTCTAGCCTAATAGAGATTGTACAAGAGAATTTGCTCCCAGAGGGGGTTACTCTTATCGCCTTCAACTGGCTGGACGGATTCTATATCTATGTGGTAATCTCTGTTGTTATCAGTTTTGTAATATGCCTACCATACATCGCTGCACAACTCTATGGATTCATAGCACCCGCAATATATGAAGAAGAAAAGCGAACCCTGTTTATCTTTGTTTTTATATTCATCTTATTATTTGTCCTTGGGGTAGCCTACGCTTTTTATGTAATAGTTCCCGCCACATTCACAATTCTATACAGATTTGTAGACCAAGCGAGGGTCATGCCCTTCTATGCGGTGAAAGACTTCTTCGAGGTCATCACATTTGGATTATTTGGTACAGGTATATTCTACACATTTCCTCTCTTCATCTATATCTTTGTAAGAATCGATCTAATCCGTGTTGAAGATCTAAGAAATATTAGAAGAGAATTATTTGTAGGCTTAACAGTGCTAACTGCTTTACTTACCCCAGACCCTACTCCAGTCTCAATGCTGTTGATGACCATACCCTTCTTTATCCTATACGAGATAAGCATCATCATCCTCGGCAGAATAATGAGGGATAAACCGAGCCCGGTTATTGTAGAGGGTAGGGAGAAAGCCCTTGAATTATTAGCACGAACCCAATCCAGTGAATCCAAGCCTGATTCACTCGAGGAAGATCTCCTGGAATAAGGTCATCGAAACGGCGATTACTGCCAGCATAAAGGCGAAAAGCAATCGAATCTCAGGCATCAGAGCCATAAATGGTTCTCCTGCTAAGATCTTGGCGCCTGCTTGAATCCCGGGTAACAGTATGGGTACGCTTACTGGGAAGAATAGGAATGCTAGTAGGAGGTTTTTTCCCTCAGAGTACATGAGCACGGCTGACATCATGGAGCCCATCAGGGCGAAGTCTATGGCGCCGATTGTGAATATTATTAAGAGTCCAGGTATCAGTGATGCGCTCAGGTTCAGGAAAAGAAGGGACGAGAAAATCAATGAAACTAACACGAGCACCAGAGTTATCATCCCATAGATCATCTTGCCCGCCAATACAGCGAAGGGTGGGCATGGTAGGCTCCTGAGCCCGTCTATGGTGCCCCTGTCGATTTCTCTTGCGAAGCTTGTGGTTAGCACTAGGATGCTTGCGAAGAAGATGACTACCCACATGGCGGCAGATATTATCAATGGGTCTAGGATTAGTATGGTTCTCCATGAGAAGCTGCTTACTATTATGGATGATAATGTGAATGCGATTATGGATAATAGCTCATGGGGTCTCCTGAGCTCTACTATCAGGTCTTTTCGCGCCAACTTCAATGCGTAACTCAGGGTGTTTTCACTCATCTCAGCTGGACCTCCTTCTCGATCAAGCCCCCTCGAATATGGACTGATCTATCACAGAAGCTGTTGATTAGCTCCGGTGTGTGCGATGTCGTGATTATGGTCTGCTTTTTCAGTTCTCGCATGTACTCGGTTAATGCAGCCGATGTTTCCTGATCGAGACCAGCGAAAAACTCGTCCAATAGCAATATTGGGGGGTTTCCCAGTAGAGCACGGGATATATCGGCGCGTTTCCTCAGCCCATATGAGAGGTGTCCTGCCTTGATATCTCCCCAACGTTCAATATCAGTAACCGTAAGGACCCTATCATATTCAGGCTCCTTGACCTCTACGAAGTCTCCATAGAACCTGAGATTCTCCAGAACAGTTAACTCATCGTAGAGAAAACTCCTGTGGCCAACTACGCCGATGTTTCTCTTTGCTTCTATCCTGTTTTGATGGGCGTCATCACCCATTATCCATACCTGCCCTGAGGATGGCACCATCTGGGTAGCGATGATTCTTAGGAGGGTGCTTTTTCCTGCGCCGTTGGGTCCTAGGAGGCTGGTTTTTTGTCCTTTTGTGAAGCTTAGGTTTATTCCTCTGAGTGCTTTGATGTGTCCAAAGTTTTTGGTTACGTCTTCTAGCTTCACAATCTCGCTCATGGTTGTTACCTTATTTTTTTCTAGAGGAAAGGCGTTTTGTATCTTCTCTTTCTTAAATTATATTGATTATTTATCGAGTTATTCGATTGCTATACAGCCTTTCATTCTATCTCAGATGTACTTCTGAGGGTAATAATTATGCTTTGCTAAGTAAGGTAGCGTTTACCATTTACCATAACCCTAGAAATTCACAGCAGAAATATGGTTGTCATTGTATAGCCCTATAGGCTTCAATACTTTACATAGCTTATTTCTATATAGTCTCTATATGCGTCTATAGTTTATTGATATCCATTTTTTATCCCTAGTGAATAAATAGATTAGATTGGCTGAATGTTCAGTAACGTACGCTCGATGTCATATTCCCCACTAACGACGCTAAAAAAAGCTCTTTTACTGAGTGTGCTTTCATGAACATCACAAACTTTGCTCTACTGATCGGGTTTATACTCTCATTCCTCATGGCCATAGCTCTCGGTGGTAACGACGCAGCCTCACCCACAGCCAATGTAGTGGGCGCTAGGGTGCTTCAAGTAAGGCAGTCTATTGTCCTGTTCACGATATTTGCTGCCATAGGAGCCTTGTCCCAAGGCTATATGAACATGAAGACAGTAGGCACGGGGATAGTGTCAAGTATAGATCTCTTAGGTGCCATGATTATTGTGTTCACTGCCTTTATCTGGATCATGATATGCAACTACAGGGGTTTGGAGATATCCGTCACCCACACTGTAGTAGGCAGCATTCTAGGCTACGGCATTGCCGCATACAGCGTCAGCGGCATCAACTGGAGTCTCATACAGATTGTGGTGCTCAGCTGGTTCACATCACCTATCCTCGTAGCTATAGTAGCTTTTGCCCTCCACAAGCTCCTGCTTAAGATGAGCTACAGATATGAGTATTTGGAAAAGTCAATGAGTCTCGTATTGAAACTAGCCCTCTGCTATTCGGCTTACGCCTTCGGCGCCAACGACATAGCTAACTCAACGGGAGTCTATGTAACCGTGGCTCAAATGGCTCTAGGAGGTCCCCCAGAGGAGCGTATCATGTTTATCCTTGCTATCTTTGGGAGCATTGGAGTGGTTATTGGTGGTCTCTGGTTAGGTCCGAAGGTAATAGAAATGGTAGCCTTCAATATCATCAGGCTCAACGTGGTTAGCGCGACAGCCGCTGAGATCACCAACGCGTTGGTAGTACACATGTTTGTCACAATACCCTATATGGTCATTGGATA
>CAZZFH010000108.1:0-7207 GCA_964653295.1 uncultured Candidatus Bathyarchaeia archaeon
AAAAGAGGGAAAAGCCGTGCTCAACCAATAGTGAATACTACAGGTTGACTGTTTAGAGAAAATACTCCGGCTCTTTACGTGCCCTATAATCTGTTGCGAGCCACTTGGCTGCCTTGAGTATACCTTCATGCGTCCAGTGGCGTGCCCCTGTTGGGCAGTTCTTTACACATGCTGCGCATGCTGTGCATTCTTCGATCTCGGTTTCAACGATGTCTGATACTGTTACGCAGCCTGTTGGGCATACTCGGGCGCACATGCCGCAGAGGATGCATGTTTCTGGGTCTGTTTCTGGGCTTCTTCCCCCGGTTTTTCTTCCTTCTCGGTAGGGATGGTTTCCGGGTATGGATAATTTGGTGATTTCATCTATTTCAGCTATTTTGGCTTTGATCTTGGCTCCAAACGAGGTTGCCTTCTTTATGTCTTCGGTGTCTGGTCGCCCAGTTGCTATTGGTGTGTCTGGTGCGTCGAAGCTGTGTTCTCCGATGAATGCGGTTGCCGCTACGGGTTTGAAGCCATTTGGCTCGGTGAGGTCTTGGAGTTCTACTAGGGCGTCTTCAAAGGCTCTGTTACCATAAACAGCAACGAGTACAGAGGGTGTGCCCTCTCCCTTGAGCTTCTTTATCCTTCTGGCTGCTGTGGGGGCTACTCTGCCGCTGTAGACCGGTGCGGCTATTATCGCTAGGTCTGTGGATTTGAGGTTGAATTGTTTCATCTCCGAGTCTGGTGGAGTAAGATCGATGATATCATAGGGCAAGTCAATTCCTTTCTGGATGGCTTTTACTGTTTTCTCTGAGGTTCCAGTTGGTGAATAGTAGATTAATTTGACTCTGGTTATCTGCATACCCATTAACCAGAGCGAATCCCTATAAATAACACCAATTTCTTGGTTAAATTTAACCAGACACCTGCCAATATACCTGTATGAGTGATCATCTTTTCCCACACTACAATAACCCCGGAGCAGAAGCCCTTGGGCAGAAGATCCTTCCCCTCAGAGACCGTATGCGAGTCTATAATGATTGGTTGATGAAGCGTCTCGAATCGATGCTTCCAGGCTTCATGGATGAGACAGGCATCGATATGTGGCTTGTCATCGCTCGGGAATACAACGAAGACCCTGTGATTATGAGCCTCCTCCCTGAGCCAAACCTCTATGCACGTAGGAGAACCATACTCGTCTTCCACCGTAAACCAGACAAGGTTGAACGATTGGCGGTCTATCGCTATGGTTTCGGTGATTTCTTTGAGGGAATCTGGGACCCAGAGAAAGAGGAACAATACGAGTGTCTAGCCAGAATAATCAAAGAACGTGACCCAGCGAAGATCGGTATCAATGTCTCCAACACATTTGCCTTCGGGGATGGTTTGACCCATGGAGAGTATACGTTGCTTGTTGATGCCCTTGGAGATTACTCAGATAGACTGGTCCCAGCCCAAACCCTGTGCATCAGGTGGCTTGAGACCCGGAGCAAGGAGGAGCTTGAGGCCTACCCGATGCTGGTTGAACTAACCCACGCCATCATTCAAGAGGCATTCAGTAGCAAAGTGATCACGCCTGGGGTAACGACTGTGGATGATGTTCAGTGGTGGATTCGCCAGAAGATGCTGGATCTGGGTGTCGAGATGTGGTTCCCAGCTACAGTTGATCGTCAGGGGTACGGTGACGGCTATGAGGACAATGAAAAGACCATTGTTATTCACCGGGGGGACCTGCTTCACTGTGATGTTGGATTCTACTACCTAGGGTTGGCTACGGATATTCAGCAGAACGCCTATGTGCTCAAACAGTGGGAGACTGATGCCCCTCAGGGTCTCAAGGATGCGTTAGCTGACGCAAACAAGCTCCAAGATTTCCACGCAGAGGCTATGAAGAACAGTCGAACGGGAAATGAGATACTGAAGATTGCTCTCGATAACGCCAACAAGAGTGGTTTGAAACCCAGCATCTATACGCATCCTCTCGGGGTTCACGGTCACGCCGCTGGTCCAACAATTGGGCTATGGGATCAGCAGGGTAGGGTTCCTGGTAGGGGGGATTACCCGTTACATCCTGATACTTGTTACGCGATTGAGCTCAACGCCAAGCGGGAGGTTCCAGAGTGGGATAACCAAGAGGTCAGGATGAGTCTGGAACAGGACGCGTGGTGGACAGGGGAGAAACTTGTATTTATGGCGGGTCGCCAGAAGAAACTGCACTTGGTGAGCTAAATGAACATCAAAGAGATTGGACGAAAAGCCCTAGAGTATGACAAATACAGTGGTTGTAGTCAAAGCGTGCTCTTGGCGCTCCAGGAAGCATTCGATATCGGGAACATTGAGAGCTTCAAGGCTGCCACTGTTCTCAGTGGAGGTGTAGCTAGGAAGGGCGAGACATGCGGAGCGTTGATTGGGGGTTTATTGGCTCTCGGATTAGTAGTGGGACGCGAGGACATGACTGATACCCAAACCTATAGGGATGCTATGGTGCCCAGCGATGAGATCATAAGGGAGTTCCAGAAGCGGCTACAGGAGACTTTTGGATTCGATGAGCCTCTGGAGAGTACCATTTGCAGGAATATCCAGCAGCGAATCTATGGAGAAGGTTTTGATCTCACTGATCCAGTGAGTTACAAAGCGTTTCTGGATGCTGGTGGACATGGGAATAAGGGTTGCCCCCTTGTCTGCGCTGTCGCTGCAGAGGTGACAGCCGAGAAAATCATCGAGTTAATCTCATAGGTATGGGGGGTGTGGTCCACCTTCCGAATACATTACTCGGTTGTAGAGTTTTGTTAGGGCTTCTTCATCGATCTTGTATTTCATGATGACTCCGACTTCTGGATCGGTCCCCATGTAATCGAAGCCTAGATGCTCGTAAAAATCCTTGAGCTGCCTGCCTTTCTCGTCTTTATCCTCGGTATAGAGTGTAACAAATGTGTAGTTGAGCTCAAAGCAGTAGACCAATAAGAGTACTATGAGAACCTTCCCGATGCCCTGCCCCTCTATTTTTGTAGCTATCTCGTCAAGGAAGAACCATAGGGGGTCAAATTCATCATCGTATCCATAAAGGAAAGCAACAGGCTCACTGTTGATGTGGATTATAAGGCAGATGAAATCCTTCTTCAATAATTTCTCTAGTAGGTACTCGCCACTGTACCAGAGTTCAGCTCTGAATTTCTCGTGATCGATCTCGGTTAATTTTCTGATGGCAGTCTCATCGAGATATGATCTGAATTTAATGATAACGGGTTCTCCGAGTTTCTCCGTGAGACGCTCCTCAGCGCGTCTTAAAGCGTCCTCAAGAAAAGGAATACTGGATGACAAGCACCTAGACCAGCCCATATCGTCTTAAGGCTGTCTCGATGACCTCGCGAACCATGTCAGGGAATTTCTTGCCGAGGGCATACCACATCATAGGGTAGAAGCTAAGCTCATCACGTACCACATCATAATCGATACCCGGCAGAGTATTGACCTCAAGGAAGTAGAGCACATCGTCAGTGTCCATACGATAATCCATCCGCGCCCAGTCCTTGCAGTCCAATGCCTTGAAACTTGCCTTCGCATGGGCTTCAATCCTATTTCTGAGAGTCTCATCTATGTTGGCAGGACACTTGTAGTTGCTACTGTCATCGAATACGCTCTTGGCTTTTTGACCGAGTACTCTGCCCAGTTCCTCTGGGAATCCGCTGAAGTCTATTTCAAGTATTGGTAGTACTGTTGGCGCCTCATCTTGTAGATAGTTGCCGACTAGTCCTACGCTGAATTCTCTTCCATCGATGAACTTCTCGATGAGAATAGGTTGTTTGTAGGTCTCAAGCATCTCCTTTAGCTTGACGCGGAGGGCTTTTTCATCGTTTACTACGTTGTCCCAGTTTATGCCTATGCTGCTTCCCTCGTGGCTGGGTTTGAGTATTAGTGGATAGTTGAGCCCTTTTCTAAGTGGTTCGTCCACGTTTTCCAATACCTGAAATGGAGCTGTTTTCAAACCATGATATTCAAGTATCATCTTCGTCGTGGGTTTGTCAAGCCCAATGGCGTTCGCCATAATCCCTGATCCCACATAAGGTATCCCTAACATTTCACAGAACGCTGGGACCTGGCTCTCCCTGCTCTCTCCCCTTAGTCCTTCAGCTCTGTTGAAGACCATGTCTGGGCGTAGTTTTTTTAGTGTCTCGTAGCAGTTCTCATCTGCTTCGATTTGGAGATACTCCCAGCCCGCTGTTTCTATCCCGTGTTTGACGTGTTCTATGGTCTCTTCTGGCTCAAACTCGATATTGAATTCATCATCAACGGTTCTCGTATTGCAGCAGAAGGCTATCCTTAGTTTACGGGACATCGCTCAGAACCTCCTTGTAGATGCTCAAGGCATTTTCTTTGATCTCATTGGGTAATGTGATGGATTCGTGGACCCCGAAAAAAGTATTATAGAGCTCGTCCTCCCGTGCCTTTGCCTCATCAAGGAACCTGCTGGCAAACTCATCGACGAGCCCACTCTTATCTCCATTCTTCCACGCAAGATAAAAGGCGAATAACTGCTCATCTCGGCCCCTACCTGTTAGGGCATATGTGTTTACGTCAACGCCACCGAATAGGCTAAAGTAGCTACGCATCTCATCAGAAAGCATGTTCCTAGTTAATCCAACTTTTTCTGGGTCGAACCCACTCGCCTTTATCAGCAAATACATCTTACTGCAGACGCTGCAATCCATGCACCATCTGTTGTCTTTGCCTGCCTCAGTCTCAACAAAACAACTCATATGATATTTTGCTACCTCTGGGTAACGCTTGAAGAGAGTATATACAACAGCAATATCGTTCAATGGTTCAATCACTGACATGGTGCGTACTCCGCCTAGGCTTAGCTGCCTCGTAATAGAGTCAACCTGCTTGGTCCAGGTATGGCACTGATCATACGCCGGGTAACAAACGAACCCCTGTCGATCCATATAGTACTCGCCACAGCTCTGCTCGTTACCGAACAAAATGTATCGGCTCTGGAACTTGTTGGCTATAGGCAGTATCATTACAGCGTATTGCGTGGTCTGCAGACCCCAGCCAACCTCGGTTTTACCAACACCTAGCCTGTGCCCATCCCTGAGCTGGCCTGCTGTATGCTCGATCTTCTGAAGCTCGACCCCAAACTCCTTCTGGAATCTTACCGCCAGCTTGTCTTTGTGCCGTTCCTCATAAGTGAGGGCAGGCTCAACGATATACGCTGCCTGTGGGTTTAACCCCAATTCATTGCAGACCGCCCAAGTAAGCAGGCTATCTTTACCAAAACTCAGGCTCACAACTGCGCTGTCTGGGCGCGTATCGTGTTTGTATGTTGGGAATTTTATCTCCTGATCCTTGAATTGCACCCTGAGGTTCATATACTCCTTGACAAGCTCCGAGGTGAATGTGCCATCAACGTCTGCGCAGCTTGGGAGATCCATCACCATATTCTGGAAGAAATATGTCTGAAGATATGGGGGAGAGGTATTGTACTGTATGAGATTTCGGCGGAAATGAAGTGGAAGATGGATGGTCTCACTATAGACAAGGTTGTCGAAGAGCACATCCTTTGCTTCTTGGGGATATTTCTGCCATATCTCATCAGGATAATTAACAACATATTTTTGGCCGCGGAATTTTATCTCAAACCCCGCTGCCGTTTGTTTCGCATTTATTGATAATCCGTTCACGGGTTTCCTTACCTTTTCTACTCCGATGGGTTTAAAGCATCGAAATAATTGTTCCTATTAGAAACTTTGAGTGAATATAATTAAATGTTTAGAAAAGAATTTAAAAAACATGGTATTGGCGACACGCTTTTTGCACGTTTAAAAAACATGGAGAAATTGCTAGATTTCAGTAAATTTTATGTTAAATTTGAGGCTGGAAACCCCACAGGGACAATGAAGGATAGGGCTAGCTATGCTACTTTGAGCTACGCTAAGGAGAATGACTTCAACACTATAGCAGTAGCGAGCTGTGGAAATTTCGGCGCTAGCATCGTAAAGCTCAGCCAAATCTTTGAGATAACACCTCACGTCTATATTCCTGAAAGTTATCACAGCCCAAGGATAGCCGAAATGGAGCGAATGGGAGGAATCATACACCGTGCCCCCGGTACATATGAGGAGCTGGTTGAACAAAGCGCAAAAGAAGCCACGGAACAAGGATGGTACAACGGTAACCCCGGTACAGAGGATAATAGCAAGGTAAGTTTTGAGGCTTATGAGAGCATAGCGTTTGAGATATTTGATGAGCTGGAGTATGCTCCTGATGCTGTAAGCATCTCAGTTAGCAATGGCACATGTTTCACTGGAGTCTACAGAGGCTTTAGGAATATGTTCAGGAAGGGAGAAACCGATAAAATCCCAGTCATGATAGCGGCTAGCACGATAGGGGGGAATCCCATTATTTCCAGTTATCAAGCAGGCAAAAAGAAGATCATTGATCTCAAACCGGATTCGATTACCGAGACCCCTGAGAATGAGCCCATTGTGAGCTGGAAGAGCCTCGATGGTCAACAGGCTCTGGATGCTTTATGGGAGAGCGATGGATATGCCTCTGCGGTCTCTGATGAGTTCATGGTTACGTTCAGTAATCTGCTTGAGAAAGAGGAAGGTCTCTCGGTTTTACCTGCTTCTGCTGCCTCGGTTGCTGCGATGGCTGAGTATGTAAAAGAGCGGGCAACTCCCAAGGATAAATGCTTTGTCTCGGTTTTGACTAGCAGAAAATATTAGCATATTTTTTGGGGTGGCCCTATAACTCATCTTTCCTAGGTTTTTCCCACAAAACATAGGTATAGAATTAATGTCACCAGATCGACTGGTATTTTATGCAGCCCAGTGTCTTCGATCACCTACATCCAAGAATAAGGTCGGGTCTTGAGGAACTGGGTATATCCGAGCCGACACCCCCCCAGAGCAAAGTAATACCTCCAATTCTTGAAAGAAAGAATGTACTTCTTGTAGCGCCTACAGCGAGTGGGAAGACCGAAGCAGCGCTTCTCCCTGTTTTTGATATGTTTCTCAGAGCCCCTAAAGAGAAGGGCATCAGCATAATCTACATTACGCCACTGAGAGCGTTGAACAGAGATATCGAGAAAAGGATGATATTCTGGGCAGACCACCTTGGGATAACTGTCGAGGTACGACACGGAGATACATCCCAGAAGCAGAGAAGCCGCCAGAGCAGAAAACCACCTCAGATGCTAATCACAACCCCCGAGACGCTGCAA
>CAZZFH010000109.1:0-7167 GCA_964653295.1 uncultured Candidatus Bathyarchaeia archaeon
TCACCCTCGATGCAGACAACATTTAGACTTGGGAATTATTTATAGTTATTTTTTTAAATAGGTATAGTAAATCATATTTTCCATTTTTATAGCTTTTAATGATCTACAGGCTCAGATATGTAAAACTTCTACTCCAATACCATAGAAAATAGATCCAAAAATACTTGTTACATGAAAGAATGTGGTCTGTTATTCTCAAATACTAAATAAAATGAAAAAAGGGATCAAGAATTAAGCTTGTGTTGGCTTTTTCGTAAATACTCGGAATGTGGTTAAAGCTATGAAGCCACCTACAATCAAGGTCCATGGCTGGAATCCGGGTATGCCTTTCGCAGACTCTTTTTTAGCTGTAGTGAAGGAAAGTTCAACAGCTTCTATATTAGACCATTTAATTGTCTTGCAGTTGATGACAAAATCATCTGTACCATCATTATTTACATCAACAGTCTTGGAGTCTCCCTCTTTCATAGTATAACTCATGGCTCCCTGATCAATAGAGATCAATGTATTGGTACCGGTAATAGATTCAACCATAACATCGTGCCTTCCACCAGCTATATCAAAATATACTCCTTCACCAACATAGATGATCGTAAAGGTAGTGTAATCCTCCACATGAATCATGACCATTTGAGGAGCTTCATCCTCAATCATAACAGAAACAATATCTGTTTTTACACTCTCGCCTTCCGCGTTCAATGCAGAGACAGCGTAGTAATATGTTTGACCAGTAGATAGACCAGTATCAGAATAAGAAATACCGGAAACATCTTCCACTATACCTAACCCATCTTCCATAATGCCTCGATAAACCCTATAACCTGTAACCGCGGACCCACCATCATCCACGGGCTCAGCCCAACCTAGATAAACAACTCCAGCATTTGAGACACCCGATAAACCTGTTGGGGCACTTGGAACTGAGGCAGCCTTAACGGAAATTGGCACAATAGACAGCATGAACACTGCCATTAGTACCAGTGTCATTATCTTGGTTATTTTTCTCACAAAAATTCACCCTATGCAGTTTATTCAGGTACACCGATAGTCTTCAAGTATCCGCCCAGAATACCCATGAAAGCAGCTTCATTCTTGATCTTGAGGTCATTATCGACATAGTCATCCGCGTTCATACTGAACTCGAACTTCTTTGTACTTTTACCCAAACCAAGAGTACCACCCTCTTTCTCAACCAACGCGAACTCAATCTTGACCCTCTGTGGACCAATAGTCTTAGCGATACTATCCAGCTTACCTATTACACTTGTAGGCTGCTGACCTGGTTTATTCAGTCTGGAGACCTTCACCTCAATAGGTTTGAGACCTTCTCTAGGAGGATCAAATCGCCTATAATGATAATCGCCTTCACCTCTTCCGCGTAGACCTTTCTTCGAAGAATATCCCCTGTTGGATAACAGATCGAATATTCGCTCAGCAACTAAGTCGTCTTTTGCGCCGCTAGTCATAGCTTTTCGTGCTAGGTTTTTCCCATCTTCAAACATCTTACATTTTCACTTAATAACAAGGGATTGAGGTGAATTATATAGACTCGAAGACTACAGTGTATGACTTTGTGTTGAAATTAACAAATCTCATTCATTTGTGTATATTCACAAACTAACCGCGCTCGCATACGCACCATTTTGTCACCTTCTCAGCATAACGTTAATCAAAATTCTTATTCTTAGTATCCTTGGTTATATTGCGGGAAATTCAATATTCCTGTTACATGAAAGTGGTTACTACAAAACCTCAAGTAACCCGGTTTTTCACCAAGAAATTCATTATTGAACGATTCACATGGGCTAATAATAATTATAGAACAATTACTGCTTAATTTAATAAAAAGATCTCAACTAGAACCAATGAGACTAGATAAATCACTTAACTGATGAATAATCGAGACGACCCGTGGATCATAGTTAGTGTCGTTCTTATCCGAGTACGGGTCCCACGTACCATTGGCATCGACCCTCTGGATAAGCACTGGCTTCAACCCAGCAGCCAAGGCTCCCTGTACATCCACATCCATATCCCCAACATACACCGCCTCATGGGGCTTCAAACCATGCTCGTTTAAAGCGATATGAAATATCCTTGGATCAGGCTTGGCGCATCCCACAGCGTCTGATACCACAATGCTGTCAAACAAGCCATGCATCCCAAGCTCATCCACAAGCTCATAGATACGCGGCGTGTGCTCCCAATTGGTAATCAAACCAACAATATAATTTTCTTTGAACTTATTCAGCACAGGCACGGTCTCTGGGACAAGATACATATCCTGATGCCATATCCTTACAAGCCTGTCAACTACTGGTCGAATCTCATCAGCTGAGAAATAAACCCCAAGCCGTTGCCCAAGCTCCATAACCCGCCTCATAAACAAGGTAAACCCGGGCTCATCAAACTCTGGGGCATCAGACTCAAAGAGGTTCTTCAGATAACCCTTGAACTCATCAAAGCCGATCTGGACCCCACGCCTGTTAAACTCATCCAAAAACGCATGCACCCAAGTCTCCCAAGCTTGATCCACATCATCGCTCAACAAGATAGTCCCATGCAGATCAAAAAAGATCCCTTTGATGCCAGTCATTTCAGAAAAGAACCACTGGGCATGATAAAAATATTAAGCCAAAGGAATGGACTAGAGCTCCTTTCTCACCAAGCGCTCAATGACACCGGGATCAGGTACCTTTCCCATGATCTTGACCACACCATTAATGACCAAAACAGGTGTTTTGACCAACCCAAAGCGATCCATCGTGGAGTCCTCCATCACGTCCAGCTTATTGATGGTGACACTGATATTATCTGATTTGAGACGTTCAGCCGCCTTCTTCGCGTTCTCCAATGTCTCTTTGCACCTGTGACAGGGGGGCTCAACGCCGATGATTTCTATGATAACTGACATGCATCCAAGGCGTTTATTCAAGTTATTAAATATTTAGAAAACTAGATAATTGCCACCGGGTCTAATTTATACACCTTACCCGAAATTAGATTAGATTGAAGCCCTCAGACATCCCAGAACAACGACCAGCAAGCATGGACGGCGTAAGAGAAACCACGCGAATATTCAGAAAAACCACCTATAAAACCATGCACCAAATAGCAATAGACACATACCATGACAGGATTCAACCCGAGAAATACCACGAGACACTGGACCAAGCCCACGAAACCTACTATAGAAGCATGAAAGGCACCACAAACACCCACCAAACAGACATAGACGAATTGATAGACGCAGAGATCAACCGCCAAAAAAAACTCCACCAAAGCATAGAGGAGCTAAAACCATATTATGATACAGTCAAGCCATTGGACCCTGCAGAACTCATCGTATACTCATACTGGGACCACAGTCCTAGCCATGGGTTTAACGTCGAGATCAATCATACAAGATTCTATGCAGCATCAAGGGTCCCATGCAGCACCAAGGAATATGCCACAGTAAAACAGGCGCCAATACCAGCAAACATCGTCTACATCAACAAGGACATGATACTCATGCTTCCCTACTATGAGGACCCCTCGGAGCATACCAGAGAACAACTCAACAAGCATCTGGGTACATCGGGGATAATCACTGAGGAAACAATAGACTCACCGATACATGTCAAGAAGAATTATCTCTGGACCAACAGCGATGTCAAGATCGACGAATGTGAGATAAACAGGCTCATGGAAAAATACAGCGTAGATGCATTTGTTGTGGGGTACCCGGGTAGGAATATTGCTATAATCTATACGGGGCTGGAGGAATCCATTGAGCGTCTCTGGAAGGAATCATATTTCTCTGCGGAGACTTGGAGGAGGTATGGATGGTATTAAATGATAAACAGATAATGAAAAAGATAGAAGAATACCTCGAAGCCCAGACAGGGGATAAGGCTGGGGGAAGCGGACACCTATCAAGTGTCTCAATAAGCGAGATAACAATAGACGAGAGCAAAAAAAACAGGAAATCAACTGGAAGTGACATTCAGCTATACGATTGATATCTTATCGGAGTTCAGCGTAGCCGAGGAGACCAACCCATTAAAAGAACCAGACCCAGATGACCCATACCACTACAGGAAAACCGAGAAGATAACCTTAGAGCCATGATTATCTGCTGATATATAGCAGCGTAAACGAGGCAATACTGGTAAACAGGTCAGGCAGCATCGCGAATGGACCCAAACCAGAAGCCCTGAAACCAGCCACACTCACAAGCAATGGATTCGAGGCCAAGGCATACAGCAGCAAGGCGAAGCTGAAGATCACCAAGCCGAGGCTGAACTCCAACCCAGTTTCACGGTAAACTCGCCAATAAATCGAGAAGAGGCTTATCAACAAGAACGCATTCACGCTGGCCAAGACAGCCTTAGCCTGATAATAGATCAAATAGTCGCCGCTCATATGCTGCCCCATGCCACGACCCATGGTGAAGCTGCTCTGAGAAGCCAAGACATACGCTATAACACCTATCACCAATGCAACTGCAGCTATGGCTAGGAGTGACCTATTCTCCTTCATCTAAACCATCCTCCCCATCATCGTTTTTACCCTTATTCCCAATTTTATCCCAAATCTCCTCAAATACACCATAGTTCTCAAGCAAAGCATCACTCAACAAGTACGCCATACCATAACCATCCCCCAGTGAAGCCACCAATCCATTCTTCTCCATAACCTCAAGATGATGCCGAATAGTACTATAGTCAAGCTTCAGCAGTTGAGCCAGCTGATGTGCATTCATTGGAGACTCTGATAGTGCGTTTATGATCCTCGCTCGATTCAAGCCACCCCTGGTGCCACCGATCATCCATTGAACAATGTAACCAAAATACTTCTTCTTGGGAGGCAATACAGAGAAGAAACAGCGCTAGCAGCAAAAAACCCCTTCGATCAACCTATCAGAATTAAGGCATGATTCATGAGAGATTTGGGAATAACTTGGGATAGACCTTGGAAAATTGATTAAATACACCATGCAGATGCTATCCTCGGTGAAGAAATGAATAAAAGAAACCTAACAACCCTCGAAATACTTGCGGTAATCGCGATAGCCCTAGGCGGAATCGGATTCGCATTAGCCCAAGACACAACTGTAGATGAGACCCTTCCTTGCGACGGCACAGGACCACTGGGTCTGTTGAATGGCAGGGGCTTCTGGTCACAGCTCACAGAGGAGCAGGCAACTATCCTAGCTGAGCAGACCCAGGAGATGCTAGCAGCAGGCGCATCCCATGATGAGATCAGGGAGATGAAAGCCACTATGCTACAGGAGTGGGGAATCGATGCTCCAATGTGGAGTGGTCCTCACTACGGTGAACAGGCTGGCGGATACGGTAGGATGCTCCGTGACGGCAGTGGAAGCGGAAACCAGTATGGTGGACGCGGACAAGGCGGCAAGGGAAACGGTGGCATGGGTAAAGGCAACCAGGGTAACTGCCCATACACAAACTAAGACGATAGAATAACTCTATTTCCAACTATTTTTTTTAATTTTTTTCGAGAAAATATGGCTTTGATATATATTTAGGGTAGAGTGTGGGTAGTTCCATTTTTATGATCATTGTTTAATATTTGATAAAACCTGTGACTAAGAAGGGTTATTTAATGGGTTTTTTAACTAAAACCTGGTCTCGTGTTGGGGTTCGTGTATTATTTGTTGGATCGTTGTTTTGGGTTACCTTGGTTTCGATTTCTGTAGGCGTTGGGTATGGTGAGCCGAGCCTGGCGTGGGATCAAATCTTTGGAGGATCTGGTGATGATTATGGACGCTCTGTGGTCCAGACCAGTGATGGTGGATACATAGTAATTGGATACTCTGGTTCCTCTGGTGCAGGCGATGATGTGTATTTAATCAAGACTGACTCGAGTGGAACAGAGGCATGGAGCAAAACCTACGGGGGAGCCAATAATGATTATGGACGCTCTGTGGCTCAGACCTCTGACGAGGGATATATTTTAACAGGATACACAAGCTCGTCTGGGGCAGGAAATGAAGATGTATACTTGGTCAAGACTGATTCAAATGGTGTCGAATCATGGAGTAAAACCTTTGGAGGAGCCGATAATGATCGGGGATACTCTGTTGCTCAGACAAGTGATGGTGGATACATCATAGCAGGAGAAACATGGTCCTTTGGTGCTGGAGCCATGGATGTCTACCTAGTCAAGACTGACTCAAATGGAATAGAGACATGGAGCAAAACCTATGGGGGGGCTAGTAGTGATCGTGGTTACTCTGTAGTCCAGACAATTGATGGGGGATATATCATAGCTGGGTATTCAGGCAATGATGTCTATCTAATCAAGACTGACTCGAGTGGAACAGAGGCATGGAGTAAAACCTACGGGGGAGGCAGTATTAATTATGGGTTGTCTGTAGCCCAGACCAGTGATGGTGGATTCATCATAACTGGAGCCATTTATCCGTCTTTTCCGGGAAGCCCTGATGTCTATCTAGTCAAGACTGATGTAAATGGGGTCGAATCATGGAGTAAAACCTATGGAGGGATCGGGTTTGATAGGGGGCAATCTGTGGTTCAGACAAGTGATGGAGGATATATCATAGCGGGAGAGACAAGTTCCTCTGGGGCTGGTGGCTATGATGTCTATTTAATTAAGACTGATTCATCTGGGGTTGAGGTATGGAGTAAAACCTTTGGGGGAACCAGTGATGATCAAGGGTACTCTGTGGTTCAGACAAGTGATGGAGGATATATCATAGCGGGAGAGACAAGTTCCTCTGGGGCTGGTGGCTATGATGTCTATCTTTTAAAACTAGAAACCCCTGCACCTGTGCCTTCTCCAACTCGTAAACCTAACCCGGGAATAACATATTTTGACAGAAATGTATGCCTCACTGACTGTGTAAACTTCTACCTAATCATACGTGACATGAACAAGACTGGAGTTAATTGTCTCCACTTATCCATAACAGACAATAATGATCAGGTAGTTTACACGCGGGAATGTAGAATTCGATGTAACACTAACTGGTATATGTTCTATCTATGCAAGGACCGGTTCAACCCGGGCACATACACTGTAAAAGCTATATCAAATAATTGGATCATAACAAAACAAATCAAAATACAATAGATACACATTACTTCATGTAACAAGTATATTGATGAAAGATTCTTGGGAAGAGTAGAGAGGGCTATT
>CAZZFH010000110.1:0-7128 GCA_964653295.1 uncultured Candidatus Bathyarchaeia archaeon
TAGACCGTGCACTGGACGCCATAGAGGCGGCTTTGAAACGCCAACCAAGGGAAGATCACAGGCATAGGATAGAGCACTGCTGCTATGTTACTCCAGCTATCCAAGATAGGCTGCTTGAGCTGGGGGTGATTGATGCGAGCGCGACTGGGTTCTTGCATGATCTAGGCGACGCATACCAGCAGAATAGAGGCGCAGAAGCCATGCGGTACATGTGGCCCCATAGAAGCCTCATCGATAAAGGAATCCCAGCGCCGGGTCATAGTGATGCGAGTATTTGTGACCCTAATCCGTGGCTTGGTATCTACAGTATGGTTACTAGAAAGACCAGCAGTGGGCAGGTTTTGTATGCACCAGAGGGAGTAACCCCGATGGAGGCGATTAAAGCCTACTCCATAGATGGAGCGTACGGTGCTTGGGAGGAGAATATCAAGGGGACCATTGAGTCAGGCAAGTTAGCTGACTTGGTGGTACTGGACAGAGATCCTTTGAGCATTGACCATGATGACTTGAACAAGGTTAAGACCTTGATGACGGTGATTGATGGGAAAATTGTCTATGAGGCGTAACCTGCTATCACCCAAGTTTTTTTGGGAGTTTCATTTAAAAAGTAATTACTTTATGGATTAATCGTTGGCGTAAGGTAAGGGTTTAAAAATGATCATTGATATGCTGGTTGAGTCTCCCTGAATACATGACAATCATTGATTGCCATTGTTTTTCCTTCCAACAGGGAGACTCAATCTTAACCTCCCCTAATCAATCATGAAGAGAGCTTAAACAAATCATATTGTTATTTTTAAGTATATGAATATTATAAAACGGCGTAAGGAAATTTTCATCGCGGGTTTCTTGCTAATTATCTTGGGTGGGGTTTATGTATTTTATAATCCCTCAAATGAAGAGACATCTGGACTACTTCAACTGGTACCATGCGAGGGAAGCCTAACTATACTCTATGATAACTATGTTTTTGATCCCAGATGCCAAACCGAGTGGGGTTTTAGTTGTTTAATTGAGACCAGTGAGATGGTTATTCTATTCGATACTGGCGGGGAACCGGAGGTTTTGCGACATAATATCGAGGCACTTGATGTCGATGTTTCTGAGATTGATTGTATCGTCATCAGTCATGAGCACTGGGACCATATTGGAGGCATAGAGGTAATACTGGGAGAGAAACCTGATATCCCAGTCTATATCCCTGAGAATTTCCCATACCATATTATGAGCAGCATCAGGTCCCTTGGAGGCAACTGTATTGAAACAGGTAACGCTACCAAGATAACGGACAGCATATCAACCACAAACACGTTGAATGGCCCACCATATGAACAGGCTTTGATGATACAGACAACCGAAGGCATAATCCTGGTTACTGGTTGTAGCCACCCCGGAGTCGAAAACCTGGCGAGAAACGCCTACGATTTAACAGAGGAGAGTATTCAACTGGTGATTGGTGGGTTTCATCTTGGTAATGCAGGTGACTCTCAGTTGGATAGGATATGTGATGAGCTTGATGAGATAGGTGTTGTATGTGTAGCAGCAAGCCATTGTACGGGTGATAACTCGATTGATTACTTCAGGGAGCGATATGGTGACTCTTTCGTGGAATCAGGAGTTGGATACATTTATGAGTTCGTCTAAGGATCTTGGGTCTGAGATACGCCATACATGCTCGTAGAGTTCTTTTGCCCAGTTTAATACCACTGGGTCTTCTGATACGAAACCACGGTAATCTATGCGACCATCATTGGCGGGGAAACATATGCCTGCAACCTGTTTCTCACTGAGAGACATGAATAATGGTACTGTTTTCAATGTGTGGACAAAGAAGCGTTGGTTCAGGATCGCCTCTCGAATTACTGGGCCTCGGTTGAACTCTGGGGGGATAACGATGTTAACGGGTTCCAATAGGCGTCCTTTGATGCCTCTTTCTAGAGCTTCATTCCATGCTGGTATTATTGTTATGATGTATCGGTCGGTTATTCTCCAGACATATTCCTCTGCTTCCTTTATCATCTGGTCAATGAGATGGAATATGACCATGACATCATCCACATAACGGGAGTTCTCAAGCTCTCCTATTCTGTTGATGAATTCAGCAGGTAGGTTTGATAGATCATGGTTTTGGAAGTATTCCTTCTGGGTCGTGATGAACTTGTATCCAGTCATCTGCTTGAGGGACAACTCCCCATAACCAGTCAAGCTATGGGTGCCATCAGGGTTCTTCAAGGATAACCCCACCTCGCCCAACCGGGAAAGGTGTCTGCTGGTCTCCTGTGTAGTTAAGTCTAGTTCTTTGCTGAGTGCTGTGACGGTAAGATGATTGTTTTGGAGTGTTCTTAGTATTCTTAGACGGTCCTCGTTACTGAACTCGAAGAATAGGTCGCAGAGGTTATCCAGTGACATATACAACCATTCTATTTTTCCATCACCAATATTAATATCCCTATACCGCTCTTGCAATGAGGTTATACAGAGATTAACCCAAATTAGCGTATAGGGATATTTGATGAATCATAGCTTCTCGGTTGATATGACGAACGCCAAGAGCGTGTCGGGATTAGCGGTAAACAGGAAGAGGGATGGGGTTTTTCTTGAGGGGGAGTTGGGGTTGATACTGGATATTGAGTTGATTGAGGGCAAGGTATTGACTATTACCGGTGAAAATGGGACCATACGGATCGATATAACAGAGGAAGAGCTTCAGCACGCATTTAAGCCTAGAAAAAAATCTTGATCAGAATTCAAAACCTATATTGTCTTGGCATGATCAATCTTGAATATCTCTTAAGTGGTCAATACTCTATATACGGTTGGCGGAGTTACAATGGGTTCTGCGACAATAATAGAGACCACAACAGAGCAGGTTAGGAAAACAGTAGCAAGATTCGAGTTCATCGATTTTGCACGTGGAATAATAATGATGATAATGGCGTGGGACCATGTCTCAGGTTTCTGGAACGAGTTCCACCATGGAGGAGAAGGCATACTCGGACGAGCACCAGAATTTGTAAACACACAGTGGTTCCTTTTACGCTTCGTAAGCCACTACTGCGCCCCAACATTCATCTTCCTTGCAGGAACGGTGCTCGCCATATCAACAACCAGAAGACTGAAAAAAGGAGAAAGCGAGAAAAATATTACTTTACACCTGATAAAAAGAGGTATAGTACTCCTTTTCTTGGAGGCAGCGTTGATTTCCCCGGCATTTGGTACGCCTTGGACATATTTTGGAGTAATAGCGTGTATCGGTGTATGTCTAATCATCTTTAGCGTCGCTAGAAAACTTCCTACGAAACTGATTCTGGCTGTTGGAGTATTGATTATACTTAATCACAGTTTCCTTGATCTTAGCTTCATACCAAGCGATCCTAATTGGGGTTGGTATCTTCGCGTAATACTCCATGAGCCCAGCCACGATAGATGGCCGTATACCGGTCTTTACCCAATTATTCCATGGATAGGAGTAATGAGCATCGGATGGGCGTTCGGTAACTTCTTAGAATCCAAGACGAGAGAAGATATCAGGAAACTAAGAAACCCACTATTCATTACAGGAGTAACCTCAATTATTACCTTCTTCATTGTCCGGCATCTCAATGGATATGGGAATCTTATTCCAAGAATGGGAAATACACTCGTTGACTGGCTCTATGTAAGCAAGTACCCCCCGAGTGTTGCATTCCTTCTATGGTCACTGGGTGGAATGTGTTTGATGCTCGGAACTGGGATCGTACTAGAGGAAAAAGGATTGCTTGGGAACAGGTTGGTTTCTGGAGTATTAACCATTGGCCGTAATCCTTTGTTCTTCTACATGGTCCATCTCTGGTTATATCGAGCTAATTGGCCATCCTTTGTTCCGGGTGAATATATCCCTCCATTCTATCTAGACCTACCCATGACTTTGCTGTTCTGGGCCGTTGGAATAGTGGTTCTCTGGTATCTCTGCGGGGAATATGAGCAACTAAAGAAACAGTACCCCAAGCCAATATTACAGTACATATAGTGATGGGAGATGGAGGCAATTGGTGAGAACCGGGAAATCATCGCGATACTGGTGGTATGCCTAGTATTGACAGGGGGAAACATCTGGCTCCATAAAGATAGTCCTCCATCAAACTGGGTCGAGACAGAACAGTATGGGATAAAGTTCCGGTATCCACCGGGGTACCAGTTGATATCAAGCACCCCTACAGACTGGATTCCCGGGTACTGGGATGGAGGAGTCCAAGCAGAGTCCAGAACCGGTGATATGGAATTATATGGAGTCTTCTGGATTACTGATAAAGCTGGAACAACAAAGCAAGCCATTGAGTTCATCACAGAGCTGGCTAAGGGAGAGAACCCAGGTTACTCATTTCAAAAGATACAATCGATGCAGATCGGTGAAAAAAATGTAGACTACTGTTACGTGGATCTCGACGCAGGGGAATTTACTGTCCCGGGGATAGTTTGTGCCTTCAGGGACCCCTATGGCAGGATGATAGTACCGTTCCACCTGCGATACCCCAGCTCCTATGAGTTTTCTGAGAAGAAAATACTGCAGTTTATCAACAGCATGGAGTTCAGTCCACCAGCAAAACCCAGAAGTTTGCCAACATACTGGCCTACCGAGGGCTGGAAATATGCTACTCCGGAGGAAATGGGATTAGATAGCTCGATGCTTGAGGATATGGTGGATGATATCAATTCTCAGCCATCAAATATCCAAACAGACAGCGTCGTAGTAATAAAAAACGCGTATATTGTATTCGAGGACTATTTCAACGATTACACCAAGGAATCACCCCATATCATCTATAGCTGCACCAAGAGCGTAGTCTCAACCATTTTCGGTATAGCTCATGAGAATGGGGTCATCCCAAGTCTAGATACTAGGCTGCTGGACATATTCCCGGATAAGACACCAGCAAACCTTGATGAATGGAAGGAATCCATCACCCTCAGAGACCTCCTGATGATGTCCGGGGGCTTTGACGCACGTGACAGCTGGCTCTATGAATGGGAAAACCTTGGTCCACTTCATGACGCCCCTGATGCAGTTGACTATGCACTGGATCATCCCATGGCGTTTGAACCGGGCTCCAGATTCGAGTACACCAACAGCGTAAGTCACCTACTGAGCTGTATTATCACTGAGAAAACAGGCGTATCAGCGGCAGAATACGGAGAAGAGCACCTCTTTGACCCCCTAGGAATATCGCTGGATCAATGGGATACAGATAACATGGGTCGCAACTGGGGGTATAACAGGATATACATAACACCCCATGAGATGGCAAAGATAGGATTCCTATTCCTGAATGAAGGGGAATGGGATGGAGAACAGATAATCTCATCAGACTGGGTAAGAGAAGCGACAAGGCACAGGCTTGATGCTAACTTGTTTGATGGGTATGGGTATCAGTGGTGGGTCGGAGAAGACTACTATACTGCTATGGGGTATATGGGGCAATTCATAATGGTCTTCCCAGAGCATGAATTGATAATAGTGTTGACCGGTGGGACCCCAGAGACCTATGATTACAATGTACAGATACCGGGGAGATTCATAATCCCGGCATTAAACTAGTCCTTTGCATCCAACTCGGCGAATATCCGCTCAATTATCTCTGCCTCGCGGCGTTTCTTGAGAATTTCGTGCCAGTAGAGCTGGCTGCTAGCGGCTAGCAGCGCACCCATGATGCTTATCTCTGTTATGAGATCGCTTACCGCTGCAAGGCTTGCTCCTGAGTTAAGGAAAAATGGATGTACTTGTTCGAAGGTTGTTATCACCAGTCCAAAGGCGAATACCACGTTGAGGAGTATCAATCCGCCTGTGACGAAGAACCCTGTCTTGGAGTAAGCCCAATCGGTCAAATAGACTATGATAAGCATGATGGATAAGCCGATATAGATCAATCCGAAGAACCCCATTCTATTTGGGGGAACCCGTATCAGGTTTAATAATATGAATAAACCCTGTGTCAAGCTATTGTATTGGCTGAGGAACCTGAATGGTTCCGGTTCGTTTCTCCAGAGGTAGAGCCAGCTGAAGCAGATGGTGCTCGGTATGAGTCCATAACTGATGACTTTGAGGTAAATATAGACCCAGATGTTATCGAGGTTAAAATAAAAAATAGCAAAATACGCCGTTATCAAACAAAATGCAAGGATGCCTATGGCTCGGCGTAGATGATCCATTCGCACAACAAAATGTTAGAGTAGAATATTAAAAGAAGTTGCACTAGAGACAGGAACAGACAAGGTTCACAGCGATCTCAAGAGCCTTGAAAGAAGTAACCAGACTCATTGAAGGGTTCCTTGTCCCAACAGCGTTCTCGGGTAACCTCGGGATGTGAATAAACCCAGCGGGGATACCAAGACCTTTCTCAGCGATATAATACATCAAGTGATAAAATACAAGATTACATCCCTGAGTACCAGCGGAGTTGCTGATGCGAGCAGGTATGTTTACCTTGTTGATTGCTTCTACTATGTCCCTGATGGGCAGTGTAGACCAGTATGCCGCTGGACCATCTGGGTTCAACACTTGATCAAGTCTATCATACCCAAAATTTGGGCCACCATCAGCGCTACCCACATTAATAGCTACTCGTTCAACACAGATATCAGAAGCCATACTGGAGACACCAGTAGAAATCACGGCAGATGGCTCATGTTTATCCACAAGCCCACGAATCAGGTCCCGGATCTCCTTGTATCTCATGGGTAACTCCTCGACCACCACCTCGTAGCCATGATATGTGTTTCCTTCGAGTAATCTGCATGCCTCTAGACTTGGGTTTCGCTTAAAGTCTAGGAATGGCTCGTATCCTGTGAGAAGTATTTTGCCTTTCAATGTGTTCAGATAGGGTGTTTTCTTTGTTATATTGGTTGCTTGGCGGTAAGATTCATAACTTATCATAACGATTTCAAGATATGCAATACAATTACATCATTGGTCAGATAATTGTAGGCATCATTGTACAGGCACCAGCTCTATGGCTAGCAGGCAGATTCATCGTTGGATCAGACAGAGCCAAGTTCATGGACGCCGTATGGATAACAGTCCTCGGAGCCATATTGAATGCAGTAATTGCTGCGTTCATTTACTTTAAATTTGCCAATCGCAGTAAAACCTAC
>CAZZFH010000111.1:0-7121 GCA_964653295.1 uncultured Candidatus Bathyarchaeia archaeon
TGTCTGCGGTAAACAGGGTAGCGGGAAAGGGTATACTATCGGCGTCATAACAGAGATGCTTCTATCAAAGACCATACCTAAGATCAGTCAGGTGAAAAAACCCGCGACCATCATCGTTTTCCATAAGCCAAGAGAAGATATGCGTTCAGAGTTTTGGAGCATCGTGGACCCCAACTTGAATCTAACGGAGGCGCAGCTTCTCAAAGAAGAGTATGGTGTCGCTCCTCGACGGGTTATAACAGAGGAAAATTTCCGTATTTTCATCGATCCTTTTGTCTATGCGAATGAGAGGATGAAGTTCGAGACCGATTATGGTACCAAGGCTTACCCAATAGCCATCAATCCGTCGAGGCTCACCGCTGAAGATTGGCCATATGTTTTGAGTATTGGCAGGAAGAGCGGGAGCATGTATGTAAAGAAGATATTCCAGATCATCAAGAAGACCCAGTATGATGATGATTTTGGTTTGGACAAGATTAGGCGTCACATAGATGTCAGTGATCTTAACCCGAACCAGAAGAGTTTCGCTAATATGCGTCTGGAGACGCTTCAGGATTATCTTGCTGGTGGTGATTTCCTGAGGAACTTGATGATTGGTGGAGTGAATATCTTTGATCTCCGTAAGATAATGATGGAGCCTGATGATATCTTCAGCGTCATGATGCTGGTTATCAGCAGTTTACTGAATGATACACGTACCGAGCGGGAGCAATTCGTATTCGTAATCAATGAGGCACACGATTACCTGAGAAAAGGGCTAAGCAAGGACTTTACTGATTATATTAATTATCTTATCAGGAAGAAACGCCACGCCGGGACATGGCTGATGCTGGACACCCACTTCCCAGAGGACGTAGACCCCAAGGTCATCAAGGGCAGTGACATCAAAATATTCCACAAATCAGACATCATAAGCAGCAACCTGCTACGACAGATAGTAGAGGGAACCACTATCCCGCCTCACCACCTTGAGACTGGACAGGCAGTAATTAGAGCGGATAAATCCAATCTGGGTCCTGATCAGGTACTGATAGTACAGGTGCGCCCGAGGTTAACACATCATGGTGGAGCCACTAGGACCGCTGTATAGCAAGTTTTTTCTCTCTTTTGGGCTCCTAGAAACCCATGAAGACATTATTTGATGGTGAGAAAGCCTTTAACCATATTGAGAAGCTGGCAGTAGAGATTGGTGCTAGACCCGGAGGGAGCCCTGAGGATCAGAGAGCTGCAGAGTATATCAAGCAGTATTTTGAGGAACTTGGTCTAGATACCACAATTCAGGAGTTTGAGATCAAGACTGGATATACCATTAATCAGTCTCTGGATATAATCCAGCCATACAGCGAGCCGATACCCTGTGAAGGAATGTCCATGATAGGACAAACAGGACCAAATGGAATAGAAGGCGAACTCATCCACATAGAAACAACCGATGAAGAGTATCTCACACCCGAGATTACAGGAAAGATAGTCATAACCAATGGTTTGAAGCGGAAAAATATTGAAAAAGTAGCTGCTTTGAAGCCACTGGGGTTCATCTTCATAGAGAACTATCCTAGGATGCTCCATAAACACTTCTGGGGCAATTTCCCGCAAGACAAGGAATACGGGAACTTCCCATCAGTACGCATAAGCTTCGAGGACGGTCTCAAACTACTGAAAAAAGGAGCTACCCACGCAAAGATAGTAGTAGAGACAAAGAGAGGGATCAAGAAGACCCAGAACATCATAGCAGAGCTAAAAGGAACAACTAATCCTGATGAGATAATCCTCGTGGGTGGGCACTATGATACTGTTCCCGATGTCCGTGGCGCAAGCGATAATGCTGGAGGCACCTCCATTACTCTTGAACTGGCCAGGGTATTCAAGGAGAAAGGCAGTAAGCGAACCCTACGGTTCATCGCTTGGGGTAGTGAGGAGATGGGGCTGGATGGCAGCAATCTCTATGCCAAGAACCTCAAGAAGGATGATAAAGAAGCCAAAGAAAAGGACAAGGAAGCTAAAACAGAGCTTGATAAGACCCTGTTAGCTGTTAATCTGGATGTTCACGGGGCATGGATCGGTACAAACGCCGCATCGGTTCTCGGTACACCCCTTCTCACGCACTCAATAAAGCTGCTAAGCAAGGAGACAGGGACCGTCTATGATGTCAAGGAGACTGTGTACAGCAGCGACGGAACACCATTATCCGCCGTTGGAGTACCCAGCGCCAGCTTTAGCAGGAGAAGCGGTATTGATATCATGATGCATAGCGCCGAGGATATAATCGAGTATCTGAGTCCCAAGGCATTGATGGATCAAGGTCGATTTATCGAGACATGGATGACAAGATACGTTACAGGGGCGGCTGCTTTTCCCTTCGAGAAAGAGATTCCAGAGAAACTGATGAAGGAGATCAAGGAATATTACAAGAACTGGCATGAGCCCCTACCATAATCTCTACCACTAATCTATCATACCAATATTATAACATCGTTTCAGATCAGGATTAACTAACATAGCTAAGTAATCCTTTTTATCAAATTCAGTATGGAAAACTCGAATTGAGCGCCAGAAGATCCAAATTCCAGCTATCAGTAGAGGTCTTGGAGTGCATCCAACAGGGTGAGGAAAAGCCGACACGGATTATGTACAACTGTAATCTTAGCTGGAAGAGTTTGAAAGAAATTCTTGAAAACCTTACAGAACAAGGTCTTCTAGAGGAGACTGTCACACCTGGTAAGAAGCGCTCAAAGCGCAACTACGATATAACCATGAAAGGCGAGAACGTCCTAAGGTATTATCGTATGGTAAGTGGATTAATCGAGGTAGAAGGTCTTAGAGACTAACCCCTTCTCGGGTCTTTTCCTCTTTTATATCCCAATCATCATCTTTTCTCGGGTATTCATCTAGATCTGTTATCTGGTTGTATATTTTTTGGGTGTTTCTTCGTCGTGTTTTCTTCTTCAATCTACGATAAACCAATCAGATCCGGAGATAAAATATCCGCAGGACATGACACCGGTGATCAATGAAGCTAAAACTCCAAATTCACTCATCTCCCCGCCACAAGACCCATTAGAATAACATATTAAACGCAGGCAATGTGTTAGTAGAGTAACGTGATATTATGAGCAGCGGAATGTGGGCGGAAAAATATAGACCCCAGAGCTTAGACGAGATGGTAAACCAGACGGAAATCGTATCAAGATTCAAGACATTTGTAGAAGAAAAAAATCTACCCCATCTGCTACTAGTTGGACCCGCAGGCGTGGGAAAAACAACAAGCATACTAGCACTGGCAAGAGACCTCTATGGTCCCAGCTACAGGAGCTTCATCCTAGAACTGAACGCCAGCGATGAGAGAGGTATCGCAGTTATCCGTGAAAAAGTGAAAAACTTTGCACGTACAGCAGCCATAGCGAGTCCTGTCAGCTTCAAGATACTCATCATGGATGAGGCAGACCACCTTACCAGCGATGCCCAACATGCCCTTAGAAGGACCATGGAGATCTACACAAAGACCTGCAGATTCTGTTTACTAGGCAACTACAGCGAGAACATCATTGATCCTATTCAGAGTCGTTGCAGCGTGTTCCGATTTAGCCCACTGGAGGAACCAGACCTTAAGAAGCATATTGGTGAGATATCCGAGAAAGAGAACTTGGATATCGTGGATGAGGGCTTGGATGCCATCTGTCAGGCGAGTAAGGGAGATGTCCGTAAAGCCATCAACCTACTTCAAGCCGCCGCGGCTAACCAGAAAGTAATCGATGACGTAGCTATCTACAACTTGCTGGGTAATGTAAGCCCTGAGAAGGTACAGGAGATGCTTGCAGTAGCCCTTGATGGCAGGTTCTTGGAGAGCCGAGAACTATTAAGGGAATTATTGATTGATCAGGGTCTCGCACCAGATGATATCATCCGCAACATATACCGCGAGATAATGAGGCACTCCACCCTCACAGAACAGATGAAGGTCAAGCTCAGCGACACCATAGGAGAAGTAGACTACCGACTCACCCAAGGTTCAAGAGCCGAGATACAGCTCTCCACACTCCTAGCCCACCTTTCCGTGATCGGAGAAGAAATGAATTGAGCCAATCCTGGACCCACCTATATCGTCCCAAGAAAAGAGAGGACTTTGTAGGGAACCCTTCAGCCGTTGCCGCTATCGAGAAATGGTTGGAGAACTGGAAGAAAAAGCCACCAAAAAAGAGGGCAATCTTCCTATATGGTCCCCCCGGGATAGGCAAGACCAGTATCGCTCAGGTATTGGCAAATGAGCATGATTTCGACCTAATAGAGATCAACGCCAGTGATGCCCGAAATACAAGCAGCCTAGAAGAGGCGCTGGGCAAGGCCATCAAGCAGAATGTTACACTATTTGGTCAACGTCGCCTCATCCTCCTTGACGAGATGGATGGTCTGAGCGGCAGTAATGACCGTGGCGGCATCTCTTTCATAGCTAAAGCCATCGATGATTCAACCTCACCCATGATACTTGTAGCAAATACTGTGAAAGAGAACATGGAGTCCAAGTTCAGCTCTATACTCAGAAAAGTCACAAGCATCGAGTTCAAACCCATAACATTCCAAGAAACCTATGAGACATTGGAGAAAATCGCCGAGGATCAAGGTATCAAGGTCCATCCAGACATATTTGATATGATCGCCATGAAAACAGAAGGCGATCTAAGGTCAGCCATAGTAGACCTCGAGACAATATCAAGCGGTAAGACCGTGGTAGAACCCGGTGATAGCGATGTCCTGAACAAACGAGACCGGCAGGACCTCACACCCAATATACTGAACAGGATATTCTCAGCGACGAGTCTATGGGAGGCTCGACAAACGATAAGACAGAGCATGATAAGCTACGATGATCTCTATGACTGGATCTACGAGAACCTTCCCACAGTGATAGATGACCCAATTGAGCGGGTAAACGCACTTGAGATGATGGCGAGAGCCGATATACATCAAAGAAGAGCAAGATCCTATGATTATCGATTACTGAAATACATGTTTGACCTGATGACAGGCGGAGTAGCCTTCTGCCGGCATAAATCCGAGGGCACAGGGTACAAGGATCAGTTAAACAGTGCCCTTCGTTCAGTGGGACTCCCCCCAAGTAAACTGAGCACGCAGGAAACACAGGAGGGGATAATGATCAAGCCCAATGGATGGCTGGGCAAGGATGTCTGGGGAAAGCTCAATAATAACTTGAAGGAGATCGGCGCCAAATGGATCTATGGAAAAAACGTCTGGGTATTACCCTATTACAAGGAGCCCCAGCTCAAATGGCGATACATCAAGACATATCATAGCAGGAGACGCATGAACAGCGTAACCAGCCGGATCGCATACAACTGCCACACATCCACTGACAAGGTACGTAACGAAATACTGCCCCTGCTTACCTATATGATACATAACAGTGAGGAGATGTTTACTGAGACCGAGGCGTGGATGACAAATCTACCTGATAGGAAGCTGGACCACCTCCGCTACATGTCCTTCGATAAATCACCATCAGACTACGCAAGCCTCGAGAACTATGCCAAATACAAGCAGCGAGAAATCGAGAAACAGATAGAAGAAGCGAAAAAACAGAAAGAAACCGATCAAAAGAACATCCAGAGATGGCTAGATGACCAGAAAAAACTAGCCAAATGGAAATAACACAAGGTAGGCTTTTACCTCCGAATCACCGATTATCTCCCATGAAATTCAGTGAATTTCCCAGAGCACATATCGCCACATTACCTACACCCCTCCAGTTTCTACCCCGTCTCACAGCGAAACTAGGGGGACCCAAGATATGGGTGAAACGAGACGACCTAACAGGTGTCGCGTTTGGAGGTAACAAGGCGAGAAAACTCGAGTATATTATGGGTGACGCCCTCGAGAAAAAGGCTGATGTTATTGTCACAGGGGCTGGTTTCCAAAGCAACTGGTGTACACAGACAGTTGCTGCGGCAAAAAAACTGGGGCTGGACATTTATTTGGTTAAGAAAGCTCCAAATGAGGATTTTGATACCAAGGACTGGGATGGAAATCATCTTCTACACCATCTGATGGGCGCCCATGTCAAGACCGTGCCAGACGAAAAATTCAACGATGCTCTCAAGGCAACTGTGGAGCAATTGAAGAAAGAGGGAAGAAACCCCTATTACACTCCAGTTGGAGGCTCAGACCCCACAGGAGCATCAGCCTACATGAACGCAGTACTAGAGCTCACATACCAAGCCAACGAGGAAGGAATCCACTTCGACTCCCTGATTCACGCAACAGGCTCAGGAGGAACCCAAGCCGGCCTAGTGATGGGCGCCAAGGCCTTCAATACCGGCATCAAGATAATTGGAGCCGCTGTTGGTTGGACAGAGAAAGAAGCCCAAATTGAAAAGGTTCGGTCAATTGTAGAAGAGTCAAAGAAGAAATACAGTCTGGATTTCCAGCTATACAATGAAGACCTAATAGTCTATAACGAGTACGTGGGCGGAGGCTATGGTTATATGTCTGACGCAAAACTGGAGGCAGTCAAGATGCTCGCAGAAACCGAGGGACTACTCATTGATCCAGTTTACACCGCGACAGCCATGGCGTGCCTTATCGATCTGGTACGAAAAGGTAGATTCAAGAAAACCGACAACATCCTCTTCCTGCACACCGGCGGAGCAGTAGCATTATTCCCCTACAAGGCCCCCATCAAGGCATATGTCCAAGGAAAAGATCTCCCTTGGATAAAGCCCGAGTGGAGCCCAGACCTAGAGTAAACCTTTATCACCCCTCATCCTTTTTCTCCTCAATAATGTCCAGCGATCTACCCGAGATTAATCTTGAACTACCATACATCACTGAAGGCATCCCAGGTATTGGAGGAAAAATACGACAAAAGACCAGCCATTTCATAGTCGAAGAGATACCACTATACGAGGCAAGTGGAACCGGAATTCACCTCTACCTCAACATCACAAAAGAAAACATGAATACACGCGATGTACAGGTAAGCCTAGCCAAGTTATTCGAGTTAGACCCATCAGAAGTGGGAAAAGCCGGACTCAAAGACAAAAACGCCATCACAACACAGACATTTAGCGTAGTCTTCGACGGAACCCAACCGGACCCAGAGGAAATTA
>CAZZFH010000112.1:0-7111 GCA_964653295.1 uncultured Candidatus Bathyarchaeia archaeon
CAGCAACCAAACTAGCAAAGGAGCATGAACTCGCCTGTATTGTAGTTGAGCCTATTATGGGGGCTGCTGGTTTCCTTACTCCTGAACCGGGTTATCTTGAGGGCTTACGTGAGCTTTGTGATGAGACAGATGCTCTGCTTATCTTTGATGAGGTTATCACCGGGTTCAGGCTTGGGATGGGAGGTGCCCAAGGATACTATGGTGTGACGCCTGATCTCACCATTATGGGCAAGGTCATGGGGGGCGGTTTCCCTGTTGGTGCTTTCTGCGGACCAGAAGATATCATGGAGCTACTGGATCATAACAAGTATCCTGACCCGGAGAAGCGTAGCGCCCATGGAGGGACCTTCACAGGCAACCCAATCACCATGGTTGCTGGATGCGCGACAATCGATACCCTCAAGGACGGTAAAATCCACAAGCACATTGACCGGCTTGGGGAGAAGATAAGAACTGGGCTCCAAGAAATATTCAATGAGAGCAAATATCCTGCATCAGTTACAGGGGTTGGCAGTACTTTTGGCATCCATTTCCAGAAACAAAAACCATTGAGCGCAGGAGATACCGCCAAAAACGACTTAGCGATGACACGAGCCTATTTCCAGTATATGCTTGAGGCAAACATAATCTATCTGAGTCCAACGGTGAGTCACAGCTGGATAAGCAGCCCACACACAGACGAAGATGTGGAAGCTTATCTGGCGGCTACAGAGGCGTTCATGAAGAGCTACAAGCCCTAGCTTTGGGCTGCCTTCATAGACGTATCCAAGATTTCTACAACTGTATCTACCTGTTCCTTTGTTATGATCAAAGGCGGAGCTATCCTCAATGCTTTGCCACCATAGCTACCCATGCTTAACACGAATAAGCCACGCTTGAAAGCCTCCCTACAGATATCGCTGGCAAGCTCAGGTGCAGGTGTCTTAGCCTCCCGATCTTTTACTATCTCAACACCGAGTAGTAAGCCGAGACCCCTCACATCACCGATACAGCTCTGGGTATTCATCAACTCCACTAGGCAACTCCTCAAATACGCGCCGGTCTTCTCAGAGTTCTCGCAGAGCTTCTCATCCTTGATCACATCCATTGTGGCGTGTGCAGCGGCTACTCCCAATGGGGTTGCGCTGAAGCTCTGGGCATGAATAGGTATGGGCTCTGGGTCAGTTGACTCCAGTAGGTTCTTTGGTAATACACAGGCGCTTAATGGGATACCGCTTGCCATTGCCTTACCGAGAAGCACCATGTCTCCCTGTACTCCCCAGTGCTCCATGGCGGTCCATTTCCCTGTACGCCCAAAAGCCGTCTGAACCTCATCCACCACCAAAAGCATACCATGCTCATCACATATTTTCCTGAGCCTCTCATGCCACCCCCGTGGAGGCACATGCCAACCAGCATCTCCTTGAATCGGCTCAACAAAGACAGATGAGACCTCATCCGCAGCCACATAGCTCTTGAAGACTACATCCTCGATATAATCAAGGCAGGCAAATCCACATGACTCTGGGCATAGTTTGAATGGGCACCTGTAGCAGCTGGCGTATGGTACATGGTATATTTCCGGCACCAGTGGTCCATAGTGTCTCTTCATGGCTGGGTCATATCCGCTTAGACTGATTCCACCCATGCTTGAGCCATGATAACTGCCTGTGAAGCTAATGATACCCGATCTGCCTGTGATTCTCCTCGCTGCCTTGATTGCGAAGTCGTTTACCATGCTCCCTGATTGGCTCCAGTAGACCTTACACGGGGATAGCCCAGTCATCTCACCCAGGCGATCAACCAACCTATACATGTCAGGGGTCTGCCAGTGAAATCCATGCTCAAGCTGTTCCCTGATGGCTTTGACTACTCTTGGGTGACTGTGACCTGTATTGGAGACGCATCTACCAGAGATCAAGTCGATGAAAACATTTCCATCAGGGTCTTCAATGTATATACCCTCGGCTCGCTCCACGAGGGGAGAAGCATAATCAGCTTCTGATTGTCCCGCCTCTCGTAGCACCTTGGATACCTTGGGTCCCGGTGGACCAACGGTTATTCTTGGACCTGTGAGCCTCAATTTCAACACTTGAAGAGGACTCGGACGGGCTTTAAGTTTTAGCAGCGCGCAACCATTAAAACATTGAACCCCCCATTCAGAGTTGAACAAGATGTCCGTAGTGATAGTAGACTATCCCCTGATACTTCTCAACCTCAAGACATATGAGCAAGCCATGGGGCAGAAAGCCATAGATTTTGCGCGATTAGCCGAAAAGGTAAACGAGAAAACTGGGATAAGCATCGCCATAGCTCCCCAGACCATCGATATCGCGGCAGTTACAGTTTCCTCAGAGACTCCAGTCTTCTCTCAGCATATTGATCCTGTTTACTATGGGAAATATACTGGACATACATTGCCTGAGGCGGTAGTCGAGGCTGGAGCTTATGGTACTTTGCTGAATCATAGTGAGTACCAGATCCCGTTGGAGCAGATTGAGGCATCCATTAAACGTGCTAGAGAGGTTGATCTCGTGACCGTTGTCTGCGCTGATACTGTTGATACTGTAAAGAGGATAGCCCTGCTTGGACCAGATGCTATCGCTATAGAGCCTCCTGAACTTATAGGCTCAGGCATATCTGTCTCCTCAGCCCAACCGGAAATAGTCTCAGACTCTGTAACAGCTGTTAAAAACATCAACCCAGACGTCAAGGTACTCTGTGGCGCAGGTATTACGAACGGTGATGATGCTTCCGCCGCATTGGATCTTGGCGCAAAAGGTATCCTAGTGGCAAGTGGTGTTGTGAAAGCTGCTGATCCATATAAGGCGCTCTTGGAGCTTGCACGCGCTATGCAGCGCTGAGCTCATCAACTACATTCTTCACAAGCTGTTTATGTTTCTCGATGAGCTCTTTGACCCGTTTCTCGCTGCTGGATTCGGCGTATACCCTGAATATTGGCTCAGTGCCGCTTGGTCTGAATAAGACCCAGCTATCATCATCGTAGACGATCTTAACCCCGTCCATGGTATTGATCTCTGGTGCATCAACCCGCTCCGCCAGTAGCTTGATTGCCTCTTCCTTGAGTTCATTTGGGCACGGGGTCTTGTCCTTATCCTTGTAGAGGTGAGGCTGCTCAGCGATCAAAGCGCTCAAGGATTTTCCCCTCGTAGCAATATAATGAAGCATCAAAGCCATGGTTATACAGCCATCGCGTACAGCCAAGAAAGGACCATACATTATACCGCCATTCTCCTCGCCACCCAGCTGGTAACCATTATTCACCATCGCCCTGCTCACCAGCACGCTACCCACCTTGGTCCAGTGGACCTTTCCCCCATACTTCGCCACTACTTTTTCGAGGCTCGGGGAGCTACTGATCGCTGTTACGATGGTCTCGTTGGGGTGTGTCTTTAGATACTCCTGTGCCACAAGGCTCAGGGTCTTATCTCCCCAAACAGCCTCGGATTTCTCATCAATGATGATGGACCTATCCCCATCACCATCAAAACCGATACCAAGATCAGCCCCAGCCGCCTTGATAAGTTTCTTCAAGTCACCGAGAGACTCCGGCGTAGGCTCTGAGCCTCTTCCGGGGAAACTACCATCGATCTCAGTGTTCAAAGTATAGACCTTGCACCCAAGCTTGCTTGCCAATACAGGTGCAGTAAGAACCCCAGCGCCATTACCAAAATCGAGGGCTACTGATAATCCTGCTTTTCGTATGGCTTCAACGTCAACATGGCTCATAACAGCGTCCGTATATTCCTCAACGTAATCATGGTAGGATACTTTCCCAACCTTATCCCATGGACACTTGGCTGGTCCTCCCCGGTCAACGAGAGCCTCAATCTCTGCCTCCAAGGCTTTTGGTATCTCGACTCCATCATGATACATGATCTTGACCCCATTGAACTCTGGTGGATTATGACTGGCTGTAATCATCACACCTCCATTCAAGTCGCTTCTACTGATCATATACTGCAACGCAGGAGTAGGGGTGACCCCAAAATCATGAACATTGCACCCCACACTTAACAAAGCACCAACAACCACATCCCTGAACATGGGGCTAGTGGTACGCCCATCCCGACCTACACCAATATCCTTGCCGAGAAGGCTACCAGCAGATGAAGCCAAGCAAGCAGCCAGCTCAAGAGTGAAGTCCTTATTGACTACTCCTCTGACTCCATTGGAGCCAAATAGCTTGCCCACTACATCACCTGTCTAGGTCTGAGTATGCTCTCTTCAACGGTCTTGCTTGGGCAGATGCTAACGCCTTCCGTGATGGTTACGCCATCAGATATCTGGGCAAAGTCACCTATTAGGCTCCCTGACTCCACCTTCACCCAGCGCTCTAGTATACTGTTCTCCCCTAGGATCGCGTTCTTCACGCTACTATAATCCTCGATTACTGCTCCAGCGAAGATTATGCTGTTCTCGATGCGGCAGCCTTTCCCTATCCTCACATCGTCTGCTATTGAGACATTGGGACCTATTCTGGAGTCTGCTCCAATGGTGATGTTTTCACCAAAGTTACATGGATCATTTATCACCGCACTGGAGTCAATTTGTGTTGAATCTGGTTTAACCGAGCGTCTTTGTTTAGCTAGCACCGCGGCGTTGGCGGCCAAGTAATCGACCGGCTCCCCTACGTCCATCCAGAAGCCATGACTCTCAAACCCATACAGCTGCATTTCCTCAGCAAGCTTCGGGAAAACCTCGGTCTCGATGCGCACCTTCTTGCCCTCTGGGATATAATCCATTACCTCAGGTTCAAGGATGTAGATACCTGCGTTAATCAGGTTACTCGGTGCCTTTCCAAACTCTGGTTTCTCGACGAAACGCGTGATCCTGCCCTCCCAATCCAACTCGACCGAGCCGTATCGGGTGGGATCATTAACTTGTGTCAGGGCTACTGTTGCTATTCCCCCCTTCTCCTCATGGTAGTTTATCAATCGCTTGTAATCAAAGTCTGTTAGCAGATCACCGTTCATCACCATGAACTTTTCACCGTTGAGCATACTCTTCGCTTTCTTTATCGGGCCCCCTGTGCCTAGTGGGCGCTGCTCTCTTGAGTATAATATCCCGAGGTTGTATTTTGTCGGGCCAAGGTATCGTACCAGTAACTCTGCCATATAATAAACAGCCAATATCACGGTCTCAACACCGGCATCGCTTAGGGATTCAAGCGTATAATCTATGAGCGGTTTGTTTGCTATTGGAAAAAGGGCTTTGGGTCTACTACAGCTCAGGGGCCTGAGTCGAGTGCCAAATCCACCTGCAAGGACTAGGGTCTTCAACAGTCTCGCCGCTTGATACGTTTTTACCCAGAATAAGAAGGTATCGACCTATAGGAGGAACCCAAGCTCCTCGCTGATACGTTCATTGCTGAGCCTCTCATATCGCTCTATGGAACCCACGTCATACCAGAAGGCGTTGGTTAGATAGGCTCCTACTTTCTCTTTGCGCTCAACAATATACTGTATGACATCGCCCATCAGATCGAAGCTTGAGAACTGACCCGCATTATGCAACTCCAACATATCATCTATTACCGAGCCATCCAAGACCAGTATGCCTATGCTTGCCTTCGTATCAAGTCGCGGTTTCTCCTTGAAAGCGGTAATCCAGTCACCATCCACCTCTGCTGTACCCTCATTGATCTTAAGACCCGTGGCTAGTGCAACTGTGGCTTTGGCTCCTGTTTTTTGGTGTTGTTTCAACATCTCATCTAGGTTGATGTTGCTCACGATGTCCCCATAATAGACCACTAAGGTATCATTTTTGGTAAAAGCGTCCTCATTGTAGGCGTTAAGCAACGCATTTGCGCTTCCCTTCCAATCGGGCTTATCTTGTACATAGGTGAGGGTTACCCCGAACCTTTCCCCTCTGTTAAAATAGTTCTCTATCTGGAGATACCTGTACCCCACTAGTAATACCAAGTCCTTGATGTCGTGGTACCTGTAGAGCCTGATAATATACTCAAGTATAGGTTTCTCCTTGTCCCCGATGGGTATCATGCATTTCTGGAGATAGTTTGTTAATGGCTTGAAACGGGTGCCCATCCCACCCGCTAAGATAATGCCTTTGACAGCCACTTTACTCATCCCGACTAGCCAATAGGAATACTCCGACTAGTGCGGTTACTGCTCCTAGGAGCCTGATTACTCCGGGGCTTACCGGGTCTGGTATCGTGTTGCTTGCGTTGAGGAACATTAGAATTCCTGTGGCTAGGAAGATGAATCCTGCGAGTATCGCTGCGAATCCTGTTAGGTCTAGTTTGGGGAGGTCAACCATTAGCGTTCACACTGTTTGATGTACTATTGGGGTTAAAATGGTTACTCTCCCAGCTTGGCTGGTAGGTACTCATCAACGATATAAGTAAGCCCATACCTGCTGAAAGCCTCTAACTCTGCTTTCTGGTCAAGCTCGATGAGGATATCAAGCTCTTTCTGCCATGAATCATCCGCGTATCTTGGGTCTTTTTTAAGCTCTTGAAGGCGTTTTCTGTCGAACTCAGACAGGGGCTCTGTTGGTAGCTTGTAGTCGATGATATCGCTTCCATTTACTCCAATCCATTCAGCGGTGGGTGTGCTGAGTCCCCTAAGATGCGCAGCGTTAGCTGAGCCACTGATGATAACCATGGCGATGTGCAGCCCCCATGGGTCCGCGTCAGTAAAGATGTATATGGGTAACCCGTGGTCCTTGTTGAGCCTGTTGATTATTCCCCTCGTGGCTCTTGGGCTCTGTCCAGCCGTGTGAATAAGGATTGCCTTGAATTTTTCGTGGGCACGCTCCTCAACAAGTCTGGTGAACATTGCTCCTTTCTCGACCACAAGAACTTTGTTGGCTGTGGTCTCGATGAAATCACTACTAGTTACAGCTGGTCCAATCATTGCGCCGTCTGGGTGATCTGTAAGATTGGTTCTACGCCCTTCGTATCCGGGTACTGTGTACTCGATGGTTAAATCACCGAATATGGATGAACGCTCCTCAGGGAATATATGGAAGTCCTCTCTGGCTCTGTTCAGAGCTACCTCTAAATCAGTGATGATATTGTCAGACTCCTGCTGACCACTGTACTCGATATCACGTTGACCTCTAGCTGAGTAATAGACCTCTCTTAGAG
>CAZZFH010000113.1:0-7071 GCA_964653295.1 uncultured Candidatus Bathyarchaeia archaeon
ACACAGGGCTCGTCCTCTACGCCATCAGTTATAGCATCCTAGCATACTTCTTTGGTACTAGACCATACATCGTGGCTGCTGGTATATTCCCCATGGCTTATGGTGACAGCGCAGCCGCGCTGGTTGGTATGAGGTATGGGCATAGAAAGATTGGGTCAAAGAGCCTTGAGGGCTGCGCTGCCATGTTTCTCGGGAGCCTCATTAGTCTGATTCTTGGGATGGCTTATTTCTCAGGTATCTATGGGTTCAGCCTAGTTGATCAACTGGTTCCTGCGCTACTGGTTGCCATCGTTGTTACAGCTGTGGAGTTCATCAGTCCCAGTGGCTTGGATAATGTCGCGGTGCCAGTATTGGGCGCCTTAACCTTCCTATTCGCTGGAGGTGGAGCCTAGTGTTCATCGTCTTCGATGGTTTGGATGGCTCTGGTAAGAGCACTCAAGCCAAGCTTCTCTGCATGCATCTTGAGAGTCTGGGTAAGAGCTACATTCTCAGGGCGCATCCCTCGGATGATAATTTCTTTGGACGAAAAAGCAGGGGCTGCCTCCTTATGGAGGGTAACAGGGCTCGGGTCAGTGCCAGTCTCTTTTATCTTTTAGATGTTGTTCGCTCTGTTACACTGTATGTTTGGAGACCCGTTGACTATGTTGTATTTGTTAGGTATCTGATGGGCACCGCGTATCTACCAGAGTCACTTTACAAACTGGGCTATCTATTCTTTCTCAGGGTAGTGCCCAGAAGCCACTATATGTTCTTCATCAACACAACACCCATTGAAGCGTATCGGAGGATCAAGCAAAACAGGTCACAGAAAGAGATGTTCGAGAGCCTCGAGAGACTCAAGAGGGTCAACAAAAAGATTACTCACCTAGCCTCAAGGGATGAATGGATCATTCTGGATGGCGATATGTCCAGTGACGATATTCATTCCGTAGTTAAGGCTTATCTGGGTCTTTGAGCCCGAGCAGCAGAAAGAAGACAAGGCAAAGCGTGCCGATCTGAACATACATAGGGGCATAGAAACCATATTTCTCATAGATAATCCCAGCTATCCACGCTGCTGGTATGCCGCTTATCTTGCTGTAGGCATCTAATTTACCAAATACTGTGCTTCTCTTCTCCTGATCCACTGTCTCTGTGATGTAACTGGCATAGGAAGGCATCCAGAACCCTATATCGAGGGCTGAGACCGCGTAGAAGATCACGAACCACTCGAATCTAGTTGAGAAAATGTATCCGATAGGAGTCACCATAGCCATTACTATGCTCATCAAGAGCCCTTTTTTGCGCCCGATCCTGTCAACGAGTTTCCCTAAGGGGATGCTGTCAACTGCCCATAATAGATTGAAGGAGGTGCTTAATATCCCGAGTTGAACCGTGGTAAAGCCAAATGTCTCTGTCAGAGCCCCGAAGAGTAGGCTGTAAGCAACAGCATAGCTGAACCCCATCATGAGGAGGGCGATGTAAATCCGAAGTAGATGTGGCTCAGGGGCGAAGCTGTTCCTCAGTTTTTCAGTGATTGAGATTTTCTTTGAGCTTTCAGTTCTTTGAAGGGTCTCTGTGAGGTACCTGTAACATACCAGTGTCCCAAAAGTGTCCCCTATTACCAATAAGTAGAAGATGGGTGCATACCCCATTCTGAGGGCTATATAACCACCGAGGGTCGCCACAAGCGTGCTTATTCCTTGAGATATCGTAATCAGTGTGCTCAAGGCGGTGCCTCTCTGAGCGCTATCCACAGACTCGGTAATCAATGCATTCCGGGCTGGATTACCGATATAGAACATGGCTGTTAGCCCCATGAACGCCGCGAATCCAATGACTGCTAGGAAGCTGTCAGATACTATTAGGAAACCAATCGCGATTATTCTGCATAGCAGGGTGGCGACGATGACTGGTCTTCTTCCATATTTATCGCTGATATAGCCCCAGAAGAATAGACCAATGCCTGTGGTGATGTTAATTACTGTCTGTACTAGCCCAAGCTGGGATAAGGTCGCGCCTGTGCTGAGGATGTATGGTTGCCATATGACGAAGAACATGCCGAGCCCAATCTGGCTTAGGAAGGTCTGCGCCGCAAGGACGCGTATGTTGCCTTCTAGGGCTAGGAATTGGGTTAGCTTCTCCACTGGATAAAACCAGAGAGGCTAATGATATTCTATGATAAAAGAGAACCGAATTAGATGTGTTTATTGAACAGCTCGATGTTGTGCTTTACCTCAGCTACACTGTACATGCCGATGTTCCATGCATCGATAAACTCATTGAATTGGAGACACCACTCGATAACCTCATCCCCTCTGTCCTTGAATCTACCTGCATTCAAGAGCTTGATCACATAGACTCCCCGACCATCCTCCTTCAGCGTCCTAATAGCGGCTATCCGTTCTTCCAATGTGCCATCATCCATCACAGCGCCCATCATGTTCAAAGTGGTACAAACCACGTCTATCTCAGGATAATCCAGCACCTGTCTGAGAACCTTGGTGCTATGGGTGCTCAACGCTGTTGCCCTTATGATTCCTGACTCTTTTGCCTCCAACCAAGCCTTCAGGGTGCCCATTCGTTCATCTAATGTCCCCGAGTGGAATGGTCTACCGATAGCATCGTTTCTATCAGATGCAACGGGTGGAACTATGTGCAGAAACATTATGTCAACGTAATCTGTTCCAAGGGATTTCTGGCTATACTCCAGTGCTTTCCAGCCATCCTCCTCAGAAAGCGCACTGGACTTGTCAGCTATTACCACCCTCTTACGTTCCACATTCTTCAATGCTTCAGCCACGTGAGGATGGGTCCCATAGTCATCACTGGTATCCCATGTATTCACTCCAAGCACCAAGGCTCCCTTCAGAATCTGCGCCGCTTCCTCTGGTGTCTTATCTCCCTGTGTGCGGTTTCCGTCTGGTCCTTTCTTGAAGTTGAAAGGCTCTGTGCCATAGATGAGCCGCGATACCTCGACTTTTGTTGACCCTAGTTTGATCTTCTGCATCATTTTCAATTAAATGGAGGGTTTCTTGGTTAAGTCTCTTCACTTTGAGGTGCTTGGAGCTCCTTCTCAAGGTTCTTTATCCCGGGGATAATCAGCCCCAATAATGAGCCTATAAAGATGTTAATCCCAGCTATCACGAACCAGAAACGAATACCAACAAGCTCCGCTACCGGACCACCTATAGCTAGCCCAATTGGTGCAATGGCTCCGCTGGTTGCCATAACCAGTGTGAATACCCTGCCCTGTATCTCAAATGGTACGACTGTTTGGAGGACGCTGAAGAAGCTGCTGTTCCCTATCGCGTTCATAAACCCAAAGACGAAGATAAAGAAGACTCCAAGCCAGAACATATCCGCTGGGGTCTGGCTGAATCCGATAAGCCCAAAGCTTCCTATTAGTATGGCTGTGAATGCTGTTCTGCTCTTGCTCTTGAAGCCTCCCCATATTCCAAGGGTTATGCCTCCGAGTATCATTCCCAACCCGTTTGCTGATTGAACCAAGGCAAGCTCGATTGCGCCTCCTTTGAAATAGGTGGTTATCAGCAGTGGGAGTAATGTGAAAGCTGGGGTAATGACAAGATTGATCATCAAAGAAATACCCATGATAATAACGAGGGGTTTCTTCGACCATAACCAACTGAACCCCTCCCGCATATCCGATAAGACGCCTTTTGCATCGGTGGCGTCCCTCTCAGGTTGAGGTATAGAGATGAAAACAAGTGGACCAACAGCTAATATAGCCGTTAAAACATCCAACGCCAACACGTACTGTATTGGAAGAATCTCTAAAAACAATGCCCCCGTGGGTGGAGCCACAATGTTCACAAGCCCCTGCAGGCTCTGATTCAGCCCAGCTATCCTCGATAGATGCCCTCTCGGCACCATCATACTTGTGGAAGCCTGCATTGCTGACCACTGGAACGCTCCTCCTACTGATCTGAATAACATCACGAGGTAGATATGCCATATCTCAACCCTTCCTAGGGCAAACATTACTGCAAGAAGCATTATCGCGGCTGCTATCAGGCTATCAGATATCATCATAACTCTTCTACGATTCCAGCGATCAACCAAGGCACCGGCAAAGGGACCTATCAATACTTGGGGTACTATGGCTACGATGCTTGCGGTAGTCAATACCTGTGCTGAGCCTGTCTGGGATGTGAGGTACCAGACGAGGGCGAATTGTACAAGTCGGCTTCCGAAGAGGCTGAATGATTGACCGCTGAATATTATTAGGAATGGTCGCATCTGTTTTGATAGAAATCCTGCCTCTTCTGTCATATTATTCACATTCATGTAGGGTGATCAGTGGTCTTCAAAGTTCTGGGAAGAAATGGTCACTTTCTGTTTAATCTGTCATACCCAATAAAAACATGACTCAAGCCCGATTATTAGACGCAAACCCCTTACTCTCTGAGACTTAACTAAGGATATGAACCCAGAGGAAGCAAGAAAACACCTCAGCCTACCTGACGACGTGATAGCTGTAAACGCTGGATCATGGGGGCCCCTCTGCAAGGCTGCACGAGAAGCAATCACCTCTGCCTATCAGGAGGAAGCCTCAAGCAGGGGTGACAACCCAAGCTACATGAAGTCAAAAAAATCAGGACTCACAAGATATAGTGAGGTAGTAGCTGAGGCTAAGGATACCATGGCGCGTTTTCTCGGGTGCAAACCCGATGAGGTGGCGTTATGTGACTCCACCACGACGGGGATGAATATCTTTCTCTGGGGATATGACTGGAAACCCGGTGACCAGATTCTAGCTGGAAGTCTGGAGAACCCGGCTGCAAAGGTCCCATTGATGGTCTTAGCCAAGCGTAGAGGCGTTGAATTGGTCTACTTTGATACCCATAACCCGGAGGAGGACCTGCGGGACAAGATGACAGCCATGACACGCATGGTTTTGATAAGCGATGTTGACTTCGCAACAGGCTCCAGAGTAAACCTAGCCACATTATCTGAGATAACTCATGATTATGATGCGTTATTGCTGGCTGATGGTATCCAAGCCGTCGGCAACCATCCTGTTGATGTAAGAGACTTGGGGGTCGATGGTTATGCGCTGGCTCGTCACAAGTTCCTCTGTGGACCCGATGGGGCAGGCGCCCTATTTGTCTCAGAGAAGGCACAGGACTTGATTCATCCAACTTACTCTGGTGTCTTCACCGATCAGCATCATGGCTCAGGTGAACTCCAGCTTATGCCTTCAGCGCAGAAATATGAGGTAAGCACCAGACCCCTCCCTGTGATCGTGGGTGGGACCGCTGCTACTAGGTGGATTATGGATGATGTTGAGTTGGACTGGATCATTGAACACACATCAAAGCTGTACACTGATCTTTGGGACTCACTGTCTATTATGCCACATATAGAACTCGTATCAGGAAGAGAACAAAACAGCCTGATGAGCCTCAGAGTAAAAAACCAAGAACCAGCAACAGTTGTCGAGAAACTAAGAGAACACAACATCTTCACTAGAACAGTTGGAGCCATTGAACCGCCAACCATCAGGCTCTCCATCGGCTTCTGGAATCGACACTCAGATATCGATAAGATATCAAATATCCTTTGGTCCCTTGGCTAACCTTCCCCATATGGTGTCATATATTCGCATATCTCGACACTATACCCACCGGGATCAAGTACTGTGAACGCCTTTATCTTCAGTGTCTCGCCCACCTTGGGCTCCTTCCTCGGTATCTCCACTCCTTTCTCCTTCAGGTACTTGAACCATGCATCAGCATCATCCACCATCACCTGAAGCCTTACCGGCTTCTCTTCGCTGGGCTTGTGGCTTCCACGGCTGGCATCTACGAGTCCGATGTGGCTGTCTTGGCTTATCTTGTATATTTTCACCCATTTCCGGTCCAGCTTGAGTTCAAAACCCATGGTTTCCCCGTAGAAACGAGAAGCATCCTCTATACCATAGTAGTAGAAGAAAATTAGACCGCCAGATATTGTTGGTCTCATGAAATATCATCCCTGATGATGCTTTTGTTGTTGTCGATCACGTTATCAATACCTATCCCCACCTTAAACCATGAATTTCGAGAAAACGAGAGAGAAGTTCCCGCACATCGATGACATGCTGTATCTCGGAGCAGCTGGAAGCGCACCATTCAACCTAGTCGTCTACAACGCAGTCCTAGAATGCTGGAATCGTAGAAGATATGGGAGTTCTCTCGGGGGAACCGATCACGCATGGTTCAGCGAAAAAGATACCTTAGCTCGGATTGAGGCGGGGAAGCTCATCAACGCTCATCCAGATGAGTTGTGTCATGTAAGCAGGGTGGTTCAGGGATTGAACCTTGTCAAGGATATCCTCGGCTATAATGAGCAATGGAATAAGGGGGATAATGTTGTGATGACCGATCAGGCTTACCCAAGTACAGGTCATACTTTCCTCGCTCTCCGCAGATATGGAGTTGAGCTCAGAGTAATCGAGAACAAGAATGGCAGGATCATGCGGGAAGACCTGGAGAAAGCAGTCGATGAGAACACCAGACTGGTAGCCATCAACAGGACCAGCGTGGGAAGCGGCTTCACCTTCGACGTCAAACAGGTCTGTGATATAGCTCATGAGAAGGGGGCTCTAGTTGTGGATGATGCTATCCAGACTATCGGCTCCAAGGTTGTCGATGTTCATAGGGATGATGTTGATTTCTTGATAACTGGTAGCTATAAGTGGCAGTGTGGTCCACCGGAGGCTGGCTTCATGTATGTGAAGCAGAGCATCTGTGAGGAGCTTGAGCCAAGCTTCTGGAGCTATATCAACATCGATAGGGGACCCGGTGTTACTGGTATGGCTAAGTTTCCCTTCGGGGCAAAAGACCATGATAGTGTCAAGACCTATGATTATCCTTTCCCGAGGAATGCTCAACGGTTTGAGCCGGGTACCACTGCTACTGATGAGCTCTGGGGTTGGCACGCGGCTTTGAAGTGGCTCAATGAGCTTGGAAAAGAGAATATTGAGAAATGGAATCTGGAACTGGGTCTCTACTTGAGTGAGCAACTGGAGTCCATTGGTTTGAAGATACAGACCCCCAGTGACCCTGAGCCAGACGCACTGAACACCCA
>CAZZFH010000114.1:0-7051 GCA_964653295.1 uncultured Candidatus Bathyarchaeia archaeon
AGGGGTAATCCTCTTATCCTCGTGAGGAACGATTCTAAATGTGTGTGGGGGCGTTAAATGAGGAATAAACTTAACCTATTTCTAATAATGCTCATCGCCAGCCAGATAACCCCCACATTTGCTGAAACCAGCCCCCAAGAACTCGCTATAACAGTACAAGGAGATGGAGTCACTAGACTAGACTATTTATTCCAAGCTGAGATAACCAGCCTCCAGACCAACATATCCCTGCTTGGAGAAAACTATGAAAACCTATTCATAGTTAACGAGGATGGGATTATTCTAGAATATGTTGAGACTATGGATGGTTTGACTGTCTATAGTCTGGGTTCAAGCTTGGTTAATGTTACTTATCTGTCAGCAGAGTTAACAGGGAAGAATGGTGTAATATGGTCCCTTAGTTTTACCCTACCCATTAGCGCAGAGATCATACTACCCATAGGTTCCACTATTATCAACCTGAATACGATACCCTTGGAGATTAACACTTTAAATGATAGAACAGTCCTCGTGATGCCCTCTGGACCCGTCGAGATCGAATACACATTAGATATCCTGGACTCCTCAGCGCTCGCAGAGGACACAATAAATCAAGCAGATGAGGCGATCCAAGATGCAGAAAGCAGTGGCGCCATAGTTACAGCGGTAAAATCATTGATTTCTGAAGCAAAGTCCCTATTCCAGCAGGGTAACTATCTGGAAGCCGAAGAACTTGCGGCTCAGGTTATTGATCTCGTTGAGGATATTTTGGATATAATGACATTGGTGGAGGCCAAGATTTCGACTGTGGAGGATGCTATTGAGATTGCGGAAGGGTCAGGGAGGACCCTAGGACTAGATACAGCAGAGTCTCTTCTACTGGATGCTCAATCAGAGTATCAGGCAGGAGACTATGATCAAGCATTAATCTATGCCGAAGAAGCCCTTGAGGCAGCCCTCAATAGTGAGAGAGCCGGAAATAATACTCTCCTAATCGCTGCGGGATTGGTGGTTTTAATTGCAGTTGGGGCGTTTTTGGTTACAAGACGAAAAAATACACCGGAACGCGTCCCAGTTGAGGTTGAGATCGATTTGAAACGCTTGTTCGCGGAGCATCCCGAGCTTAGGATGGATGACCGAGAGGTTTTGAAGTATCTCGCGGAGAATGATGGTGAGGCTTTCGCTTTTGATATCCGGGATAGGTTTGATATCCCAAGGACCAGTGCGTGGCGGATGATACAACGACTCCAACGCTACGAGGTAGTGAATGAGAAGAAGATCGGGGGTCAAAGCCTCATCAGTATCAAGGAAAAATACCGGAGGCATCTCTGATGAAGAAACACCTGTTCCACTTGGTTTCACGGGGTTCCTCTAATATCATCATTACCTATGGTTTAGACGGGAAAAAGATGAAGCAAAGGGCTCTATTGGCGTTGGCGACCATGGTTATCGCCTCATTGATGATGGGGGTAGCTTTGGCTCAGACAACCGTGGAGGTCTCGCCTTCTGTAGTTAAACCCGGTGAAACCGTGGTAATCTCTGGGCAGAGTACCCTCGGGGCAACATTGATCATTGAGATTTCAAACTCCAGAACAATAGTAGATTCATTCAATGTTACGACGGATTCTGCTGGAGAATACAGTATCGAGTATACTCTCTCATCTGATACACCCATAGATGTCTATACTGTTCTCGTAGAATCTGAGAAAACAAGCTTCATTGTATCAAAAATGAGTCAGGAGCAGCTGTCAAACACAATAAGGACTCTGGTGTTGAACGCCAAGAAACAGACGGAATCAGCCTTGATACAGGCTAGAAAACAGGGTCAGACCATACCCCCAGAGATCAGAGATAAGTATGCACAGGGTCTCACTGCGATAGCTCAAGCAGGGAATCATATCCAGAATAATAACTATGGGGAAGCACAGGAGTCACTACAAGAGGCATTGAACAGGTTCAGGGAGATAGTAGAATACTCCTATGGCGAAAATGTAACCCCTCAGATTGATCCAGAGCAACAAAGGATTAGGGTACAGGAAGTTATCGACCAACTCAAACGTCAATATAGTGAGATCAATAAAGCGACACAGAAGCTGAAGCAAAATGGGTTGGACGTCGATGTTTTGGAGCAACAATTGGAGGCTCTTCGAAACAGTATCGAGGATGCTCAGGCTCTTCTCGATGAAGGTAATATCGCTGAAGCCCAAAGGATGGCTACGAGACTCCAGCAAATAGTACAGGAGAGATTGACTGCGCTACGCCAGAGGCAAGCTGAGATAACCAAGAGACTGGCAGAAAGATACCAATTATCCCTTGAGACTAGGGTTGGAACTTATCTCCGTACTTTCCAGAAGATTCAAACCATAAGGCCAGTAGCGTCTGCTTTGGCAATCAGAGAATTAGAGTCCCTTCAATCTAGGCTCGCGGATTCAGGGGAATTACTTGAAACCGGGAACACTGCATCTGCTTTGAGGGAGATGCATGCGACCGAGTACCGTTTGAGAAATCTCGCAAACACTGTAAATGGGGTAGTAACAAACAGGTTGCTGAATCGTATAGATGAGCTTGCTGCGAATCTCCAAGAATCAACAGGCACAGATACAAGTCGAATCGAGAAAGAGATCGAAGACGCAAAAGACTCATTGACCGATTATCTGAGAGATAAACGCCTAACTTCTGCAAGTAATTCTACTTTGACGCCTTGATTTAGGATAAAAGTCAAAAACCATGGGCGCTAATTGAAGCATCATGGTTGATTGTTGGCTCCCCTACGGTGACACAGAGGTATATGTATCTGTCGAGTTTGAATCTCTCCTTGAGATCGCTGAACTGAAACCGGTTGAACCAGATAAGACATCTGTTGAACTCATCACAAACGCATTGATGGAGCCCAGCGGAAAACCATTGGAGGAACTTGTTACACCCGGAGTAGACGTAGCCATCGCCGTGGATATCTACGCGAATCCCCACTCGGTTACCCAGGCTTTAACCGAGTTAACCAAGATGCTGGTTGAACTCATTGTGCCCAAAGACCGAATTACATTAATTCTCGGTAACGGGGAGAGCGATAAAGAAAACACCGCAATGAAGGATGCCATCAACAATGAAACTGAGCTAAGAAATATCACATTAATAGATCATAACAGAAACACCAGCAGCTTAATAGGTCTAGGAGAGACACATCGAGGAACCCCAGTCGAGTTAAACCAGAGATACCATAACGCCAAGCTAAAGATCGCGGTCGGAGAGACCAGAATCGACCCATTATCTGGTTATGCAGGGGCTCACAGTGCCGTGGTTCCTGGTATTGCATCGGTGAACACTATCCGCGAGATTAGGAAAACCTATTTTGATTCGGATGTCTCCCCGGGTAGTATCGAGTTGAATCCCATTAAGGAGGATATTTTTGAGGCAATAGGTAAGACTGGGATAGATTTTGCGTTGAACCTTGTCACAAACCCTGATGGCCAGATTATAGCGGTTCACTGTGGAGGCTATGAGGAATCGTGGGGAAAAGCCATGAATAGCCTAGCAGATCTCCGAGAGATATCAACTGAGGGAGGAGCCGATATCGTGATAGTCAGTGCTGGGGGCGCTCCTTATGATCAGAGCCTGTATCAAGCAACTTGGGCGTTGGTCAATGCATCAAAGGCTACCAAGAGAAATGGTACCATTGTTCTTCTAGCCCAGTGTGTCTCTGGGCTTGGCGCTGAGGCTTTTACGCAGCTAGCCAGGGTTTTGGAGTCCAGTGAGATAAAAAGACGATACATGTATGGTGCCGAGGCATTGGATTTACTGAGGAAGGTCCAGAAAAACAATAGAGTCATCCTTGTCTCTGCTTTACCCAATTATCTTGTGGAGTCTCTCGGTATGGATGTTGCGAGAACCGCCAACGATGCCTATAAGCTTGCTGTCCAGTCTAGACGAGGCAGAAAAACCATTGTGATTCCATATGGCTGTCAATCATTATTGACCGACTGATTCGCTATATGGGAAATAATACGACCAAGCTCAAGAGCATTACTGCCACATAAAGTATCATCCCGAGCTTTCTGGACGTACTCAAGGGTGATAGATCATCCAATGGCTCGATGGACTCCAGCCCCGGTCTCATCAAGAAAAACGCCACTACGACACCCATCACCACATAACCAGAAATAATTAGCAGTAAAACCCCTGCAACCGAGACAATCTTGTGTGACTCACGACCCACAAGACTCCTAATTATATGTCCACCGTCCAGTTGCCAACTAGGAATTAGGTTAATGAAAGTAACTATGCAGCCTACCCAAGTTGCAAAGGCGACGGGGTGCATTATGAGCACCTCATCAATCGCAGTGGGTTTTATGGCTGCTGCTATTATCTCCAGTATCTGAGGCATGGGCATTATCTGGAACCTTATCTCCGGGTAATCAAACATCCACCTGTTTACCTGAGCAGTCGGGACAACGAAACTCAGGCTTATCCCAAGTATCGCTAAAATTATAGTAGCGATAAATCCACTAACTGGACCACTCAACCCTAGGTCAAATAACGCGTCCCTGTTTACTGGGGGTTCTCGCTGGGATATTATTGCGCCAAGGGTTCCCCCCATCCCCGGTGGTGCTGGTATGAAGTATGGCTGTGAGACATCTATCCCCCTTTTTATCGCGATATATCTGTGACCATACTCGTGAACCGCGAATATCAGCAATATCGCGAAGGTGAAAATCAGGACATTAACAAAAATAGGAGTATTGGGCATCAACTCCTCTCTAAAAATCGGGTTATTGCTGCGCAGATACCCATCCAGCATCACCGTAAGAACCGTCGCGGCGAACAGAATCTTGTTTCGGATAAAACTCTCTTCCTTTTCCTTTGGCGTACGCTCTAGGATTGATAGATGATAGTTATCGACTATCCATCTGATTCTTGGTAGGTATCCTTGTTCTCTTATCTCGTCTGCGAGGGCTTTGAATGCTGGTTTCATTAGATGTTGTCTGAATCCCTCTCCCCTTGTTTTGACTATGAATGTCGGTGTGGTTCTCTCCCAGTAAGCCCGCACTACTTCAAAGTGTCTCTCTACTGCCTCGACGTATACTGGGTTCATCTCTTGACGGCTCTGCTGTAGTGATTCAGCCATTAAAATACATTAATTATGGAGCCCTTTAAATCCAGCTAAACAGGATAGGCGATTTCTTTAAATTATATGATATTCAACATCACTGGACAAAGCTTGAGTTCACCGAGTATGACTGTCCGGGTGTTCAAGACCAGCGACCTTGAACGAGTGACGCACATCAACTCAAAATGCCTCCCGGAAAACTACAGCAGCTACTTCTACAGAGACCTATACACAAAATACCCTGAAACCTTCATGGTAGCCGAGTTAGACGGCGAGATTCAAGGCTATATAATGTGCAGGATCGAGCGAGGCTGGTCAAAAAAAGGTAGACTAAGCCCAGCAAGACTATGTCACATTGTATCCATAGCCGTGATGGAGGCTCATCGAAGAAAAGGCATTGGCAAGGAACTCATTGTACAGGCTATGGCTCGTGGACACAGGATATATGACTGTGACGAGGGCTACCTTGAGGTTCGAATAAGCAATGAACCCGCCATCGGGCTATATGATAAGCTAGGGTTCAGCAAAGTGAAACGAAACTATGGTTATTACCTTGATGGCGAGGATGCTTGGGTCATGGCATCAAGCCTAGAGAATTTTTAGCAAACATTATTACCCACAGCCGGTCAGATACAGGTGAAAGCCAATGGATATAGTTGATGTCCTCAGTTTCATCATCATACTCTTCAGCTTGGGAGTATTCTACTGGTTCGGTAAATTTACCCAGAACCTCATCAAGCAGCACTATGATATCTATGGGCTCCTCTACGATGTGGAGGAGATGGAGAAAGAGAAGAAACGCTGAGCTTTTTATGAATACATACATAAGTCTCCAAGGGTTAAGGCTGTAGAATCATGAAGAACAGTGCACTGATACCATGGACAGAGGTCTCCAGTTGGTCATGCAGGGCATGCGGCAACTGCTGTGTAGGGTATCGTGTACCTCTCAAAATGGATGAGATGATCCGTATTTCTACCCAGTATGGGCAGGATGTTCTTCAGTATGGCTTGGGCAAGGCATATCTCAGGAATCAGAGCAATGGACGCTGCGTATTCCAGAGACCCCTCATGGGAAAATGGATATGCACATTACAGGGCACCAAGCCAACGGCATGCCGATTATTCCCATTCAGGATGCATAACAAGCCCCTCTACAAGGGCGGGGAAAACGCCAAGGTAGTGATCGGGGACAAGACCTACTATCTCTACATGGACCCAGACTGCAAGGGCATAGTGCTAGGGCAGCCAACAGAACGCTTCAAGAACGAGATCGTACCCGAGATTGTACGTATCGGAATGGGGTTGCCTGTAAAACAACGGTACACCACCAGCAAGAGCATTCACTGGCGACCAATATAGCAAACATTATACCGTTTTTTGGTAAGTGTTTCAATGACTCGCTTTGAACAAGCCAATCACAGTAGCCGGACTCACAGTAAAGCCCGGTGAGTTAAAACGAGGAGTGCTCAGCATTCCAGAATTCTTTGCAGACGGACAAGCCATAGAGATGCCATACACTGTCATCCATGGAAAAGAGACTGGAAAAACCCTCTACCTGCAGGTAGCCCAACACGGCTCAGAGGTAATGGGACTGGACGCACTAAGGCGCCTACTCCCAGAAATAGACCCCAAGAAACTGAAGGGAACAATAATCTACTGCCTGCCCAACCCACTTGCATTCAGGGAGCGAGTAAGAGCCACCATATTTGACCCTAAACCCGGTGGGATGAACCGGGTCTGGCCCGGCGACCCAGTGGGAAGCCTAACCGAGAGGATGGCTCACAAGATATTCACTGAATTGGTATGCCACGCGGATGAGGTTGTTGATCTGCATACCGCTGGAAGAAAGTGCCAACCTTGGGTCTATTACGAGGCTGAGGGGGTCTCCGAGAAAACTCCGCCGGAGGTTGCTCGTAGGAGCGAGGAGATGGCTCACCTCTTCGGCGCCCCAATCATGTATGTGGAGGC
>CAZZFH010000115.1:0-7045 GCA_964653295.1 uncultured Candidatus Bathyarchaeia archaeon
TCTGCCTATGCTAATCTATTCTACTTGGAGAAGAATCGACCAATAACCACCAAGGCGATGGCGAAGCTCATCAGTAATATGCTTTTCAATAGGCGGATGATGCCCCTCCTGATGGAGACAGTGGTAGGTGGTTATGATGCTGATGGTCCAAGCCTATACAGCATGGATCCTGTGGGTAGCTTGATTCCAGATGATTTTCTAGCAGCAGGCTCTGGTGCAGCAATCGCTATCGGTGTCCTTGAGGCGGATTATGATAAGGGGCTTGATTGTGAGGCTGGGGGTAAGTTGGCGAAGAAGTCTATTATGGCTGCTATTGCTCGTGATGCTGTTAGCGGTGATGGTTCAGATATTTTGATCATCAAGGCTGATGGCTCTGAGGTTAGGACTGAGTCTTTCCGTTCGTAGACTTTTTTAGCTAGGTTTTTATCGCTCATCTGTATCTTTTCAGTGTCTGGGCTGGTGGTTCAGTGGTAGAATGCTTGGTTCGCAACCAAGAGGTCGGGGGTTCAATTCCCCCCCAGTCCACTTTTAATTTATTTTAACAAAACATTGTTCAACCTTAAGATCGTTGAATAACACGTGCTCAAGTTCATCAAATAAATGCGATGTGATGATGAATCATCGATAAAAACAACCTAATGTAACAAGCAATTTCATGTAATGCTTAATAATATTTTGGTGGTCATTTTGGATGTGTTGATTTACATTTTTAAGCTAATTCTGAATTTGGTAGTCTAGATACTAGTGTGGAGTTCCCCCCGTTACCATGTTTCTATGTTTGAACTTATGACTTGAGAGGAGCAAGGTATATGGAAATAGCTTCCAGTTTTCACGTTTTATGTATAGATCGGACGGTGTTTTTGCATAGATTGAGACCGAAACGGGGGTGTTTTAGGACTCTTTAGGGGAAAAGGGGCTTGTATGTTTCTTATTGGGGGTACCCCCCTCCCCCCCTATAGTGGGGTCTTCTTTTTTTGTGGGTGCATGTCTTGCTGTGGGGATAGCGGATGGCATCGGTTACTGTATCGTTTATTGTTTTTATATATGATTTCAAGGAGCTGCATAGTATGCGTCTCATATGATGATGCACATATATTGTTGTGAACGTTTTTTTGGTTACTTGTCGGGTTTTGTGCACTGTTTTGCCGGTTATTGGATCGCTTTTCGTCATATATCAGGATCGAAACTGGGGCGTTCTGGGACTGGTTTCATTGAAATAAGTGGTAAACGGGGTTTGATTGGGGTACCCCCCTCCCCCCAGTTGCATTTCTCTATTCGAGGTGAGGAAAAAAGAATCGATTAGATATATTCAAAGATAGGTGGTATGGTGCACCTTTACTAGCATAGTAGTACCCAAATATGCACCAATTTTTATCCCATTCTATTACCTTTTCTAGTCTTTATTTCGATGGTCTTGTTCTAGGGTCATTTCATATACTTTTTTTGGTACTAATTCTGGTACTAATGTTAGCACCAAAACTAGTGCTACTCTAGGCGCCTTGTCTAAGACTCATAATGGTGGTCCCAATCATGTACTATTTCAGGTACCATCCTAGGTACTAATTCTAGTACTAAAACTAGTACCAATACTAGTATCACATCATGTACCAATTTGAGTACCCTTTTTGTAAATAATACTTTTAGGTAAAGTACCTTCCTTGATATCTAATGGGCATCGAAGACTTTCTCTCCCCTCTTCAAGATTTCATTAAACCCATTGTTGTATATATCGCAGGCAGATTTGCTGAAAGCGGTTTAAAATCCATTATTTCTAAAATGAGAGGACACCTACGGTTTAAGGAATCTATCGAAAAAGATTCAGGATTCTTGATCATCAAAACGATATCTGAGATTTATATCGACGAACTGGTAATCCACTTACCCGATTCAGCAATAGATCTGGTTTCCACAATTAAACAAAGCCTCTCTATGAAAGATGAAGACAGGTTACTCTTTGGATCAACTGATAAGATTAGTCTCGAATTTTTAGTTCAAACTGGGGCCGACAAAATGATGATTGTCACCTCGTATATTGGAAACAAGAATAGCGTCGTTATGGAAGAGCTTGTCACTAGTCATTGGACAGCCAATCGTTTTATGACAAGTACCAGAATATCAATTGAGACAACTGAGAAAAGCTATTCAAGAATGCTATATTCGAAACTATTACTATGATTTTTTTATCAATACGTATTCTTTCATTTCATTATCGAGAACAATATTGAAAGATACTCTGTCTCCCCGTTTCAACTTTAAGAATTTTATTATGTTAGCAGGAGTGTACAGCTTGTTCCCAACTTGTAAGGCGCCGTTACCCAGCTCTACCAATTCATCGAGATTTATTTCAACCATCTTCACTCACACTATGGTATTTATTTAAACTCTCTTTACCCTATATATTTAACCCTATTTTTGATACCAAATCTGGTATCAATACAGGTACTAATTCTGTCACCAAGACAAGTACCACCTTCTGTCCCTTTTTTAGTCCCTTTTCAGTTTCCTTTCCAGCGAGGAGTCCCTCCTCCCTCTGGATCTCCTCAACTTCCCGCTCAAGCTCCTCCACCTCAATATCTATGACGATCACGTAGCACACTTGGATGGCCCTGATCAGCATCCCCATGGCCTTGACCTGTATCTCCTCCGCTCCCTCCGGGTTCTCCACTATCCTGTCGCATTGACGCATAATCTTCTCAAGCCGCCTCACGAACCGCGCCCGTTTTTTACTCGGGTCAATCCGTGCCCTGCGCGTGCTAAGGCTGAACCGAACTCTGTCCGTGGAGACAAACGGCCCCTCCATCGCCTCTCTGACCGCAGCCTCCCTATCACAAGAAGCATCAATGACAGGTCCCGTCTGATCCCCGGGACGTTTCTCCTCATCTTGCTGAACAGGTTCAGCACCTCCTGGTTTTCCTCGCCGTTCTCCAACCAATCCTCTAGCATCCTCCTCTCGTTTTCACCGAAGATATACGATCACAGCCCCTGAACCTCCTTTTTCACCTTAGGCACGTAGATGAGCAGGTACTCTCTAAAAGACAGGGATAGAACGGGAGATGTGAACAACAGCATGAGTCCCGATCATTCCACCAATATTAACATCATTTGTTTGATTATGTGATCAGTTTTTGATCAATATTTCCCAGAATGAATAATTCAATTGATCACCCTAATATTATTTGAAGATAAATGAAGCATGAAGAAGAACACTCATTCACAGTAACCGTGGACATAGTAAAAATGGACCCAGATAGTGACAGGGTGGTGATAAACGGGTTTCTAGGCGAAGAACTAGATATACAACTCAGCGAAGACGGGCTCAAACTATTGGGAAACGAGGCATCAATCAGCGTAGCAATGAACCCAGAAAAAATAAAGAGACTAATGGAAGCCCAATAATGCCTGAAACGCCATGGACCCTATTGATAGGTTTCCTTGGTGAGATGTTAGTCCCCATCATACTTGCTTGGAGAATACCTGGGTACAGTCATACCAAGAACGTGATAAGTGAGCTAGGCACCGACACAAGCCCTGTAAAGACACTGATGAACACATGGTTAATACTATTCGGGATAATACTGACAAAGAACAGAACCCTTCTTTTAGACCTTGGGGTGCCTCAGTTTTCGGTACTTCTTGTCTGTTTCTATGGTGTTACCTGTATTATTGATGGTGTGTTTCCCCTTGATGAGGCTGAAGAGGAGTCTCTCTCGTCGAGAATTCACGGAGTTTTCGGTGGACTGGGGTTTCTGGCTCTTACTGGTGTTCCTTTTTCTATATGGTTTCTCTGTGAAGATTTTAGACGGGTATCTGTTGTTTTCTCTTTTGTTTCTATGTCCTTGTTAATCCTATTCATTGGATCAAAAAACAGGGCAGGGGTCCTAGGGTTATCTGGTTTATGGCAGAGAATATACTTATTATCAAATTACCTCTACCTAGCTCTCCTCATCTCATGACCATGTGAGTCCTTTTCAGTGAATAATTAATGATAATCTATAGTGATAATATGTATCATGGATTTATAGAGTTAATATATTGTTATTAATATCAAGAGTGACTATATCCTACGTTTGCATAAGTATTATAAAATGACTCCTGAAAACTACTTAGTACTGTGGGTGATACAGTATGAATAAAAGAAAAGCATTAATGCCAGTAATAGTGACAATACTGCTTTTCGCCATCACATTCATCGTAGCACTCGGAGAGACACTGATACAACCCAGAAACAAGGGAGAGCTCCTCCCCATGGCCAACGCCATGGAGGAAAACCTTGTAAAAGAAGTAGGCCAACTAGTCTCGTTTCGGGTCAAGGTAAAGAACACGGGAAACCAAGGAACAGGGTACATTGTTTCGGTTCTCTGGCGTGAACATGGTACTGGTGAGTGGGAGACGGCGTGCATCGAGGATATTTGGCTTGAGCCTGGGCAATATGAGCACATTGAGGTAGGGTCTATCGAGTGTGCTGAGTGGATGGCTGGCAAGTACTTTGATGTGCAGTTTATGCTCTATGATCATGAGACAGAGCTATTACTGGATTCGGCTATATTGGAGTCGGCTTGGTATGTTAAGGAGCCGATTGTAGCTGGGGCGATTATTGATTCATGGGTCTATTAGTCAATAGGTCGCTTCTTTTCTCCTCTTTTTATCTAACATCTGCTCTGAGGGTATGCTGATCGGTAGATTAATCATATCCTGTTTTTAGATAAAGAATCCCTATGGGTTGGAGTTAATCCTCTTCAATAAGGATATATCTTAAACCTAGGTGTTTTATTCCTGTTTTTCTTGGTTTATTTATGAAGCTTGGTAAGTATCCTGAGTGTAAGGCTGAGTTACTGGATGAGGATGTTGAGGATATTCATTTCAGGGGCAATGTTGTGCGGCATATTGCTTATCGTTGTAAGCACTGTGATTCCCTGATTGGGTTCTCTAGTCACAACCGGCTATCCTAGAGGCTAGCCTTTGGATCGATAGTCCTATATCTTTTGTCTCTTTTTTTCTTTCAGGTGTTTCTATATGATTTTCTGGAAGTGTCCCAAGTGTGGGCATCATGTTATTGGTAACGAGTATTGGTGTCCCTTCTGCGGCTGGGAAGTAGAGGGAAACATAGAGAACTACCTCTTGGATGCAGAAAACACATAGGCTAATCCATAATTTTATCCAATCTTGCAGCTAAATACCATTGATTCCAATGGGAAGACTAGAAGACAAAGCCCTAGACTATGCAAGCAAGAAACACAGAGGCCAACTGGACGACCGGGGAAGACCATACTTCTTCGCTCACGTAATCCAAGTCTACAATGTTTTACAAGATGTAACAGACGATGAACCGACCCTCTGCGCAGGACTACTACACGATGTAATAGAGGACACAGACACCACCTATGAAGAGCTTGTACACGAGTTCACCAAAGAGATAGCAGACCTAGTAATGGAGGTAACTCATGAGGGCGGTAGTCTCAAAGAGCATTATTTCCCAAGGCTAGAAAGCAGGAAAGCCATCATGATTCAGTTTGCAGACCGCCTCAGCAACATGTCCCGTATGAGGGATTGGCCCGGCGATGTACAGCAGTGGTTCCTTGAGGATAGTTGCTACTGGAAAAAAGAGCCTGAGGAGGGTGCCTAGTTGAGTCACCTTGAAGAGAAAGCTCTCGAGTTTGCAAGCATTAAGCATGAGGGTCAGCTTGATGATCAGGATAGGCCGTATTTTTTCGCCCACATCATTCAGGTTTATGGCTTGTTGAAGGATGTCACCGATGACGAGGAGATACTCTGCGCTGGCATACTTCATGATACCATAGAGGATACAGATACCACCTATGAGGAGCTTATCAGGGAATTCACCAAGGAGATAGCCGACCTAGTCATGGAATTAACCTTTGAGGGGGACAGCGAGATTGGCAGATATTTCCCGAAGCTTCATAGCCACAAGGCGATAGTGGTAAAATTCGCCGACAGGCTAAGCAATCTTGTACGAATGGTAGACTGGCCCGGGGACTGGCAGGAAGGCTACTTAGAGAATAGCGTCTTCTGGCCAACCGAGCCAAAGAAGAAACCCGATCAATAACCCCCTAATTTGACTTTTATTATGTGATGGATGTTTTGTTGATGTTGGTATAATAGTTCAAGATCGAGACTATTAACCAAATGATAACGAGGAAAGCTACTCTGTTCCTATTTCTTGTGAGGGTGTTTTCGGTAAACCACTTGGGGATATAGGTAACTAGGCTGTAAATGGCGACTGCTACTGGGTTCATTATGAGCATTATTGGGAAAGTGTAGAGTAGGCTGTTGTTTGAGAGAATCACCTCAATAATAAACGCCAAGACTATCATGGAGCCGATTAACCGTCTGTTATCCCATTTTCTCTCATAGATCAAGTACGCGAATATCAAGGGGTATCCGATGTAGAATAACCAAATATCAGGCATATGTTGGACCCATCTCGCGGTGTCTGGGTTGAAGGCGGTCGTATAATCCACTAGCACCCAGATTGCTACTCCTGATAGGAGATACCTCAAGAAGGGTCTCATTGTGTTTACTTGTATTTATCCAGATATAAATTGAGAATTTTATCTAATATTTTATCCTAGCTTCACCGTAACTTTTCTTGATAAACTAGGATGACTCGGATTACTCTTCTAGAGGGTTTATTATAATGGGGTTTCTTGAAGTGATTGATTAGAACTAGCATAACGAAACTAGCGCGTGTAGTGATGAAGTTGACGACGGTGTGTATGAGTTTAAGTTCTTATAAGACGTTGATTTTTATGGCATCAGCCTCACAGTTTCTTTCACAGTCAAGACAGGCAGCACATTCATGTGGGTTAACCACTAACGGTGCTTCATCAAGCCATTCTAGGACACCATATCTGCAGGTCTTAACACACATCTTACAACCCGTGCAACGGTTATAATCGATCTTTATTCTAACATGCATGTCGAACTATCCCTCTTATATCCGGGAAGCAATTAATGAAATGAAGTAAAACCTGAAAACTGGATTGAACCATGTTTAATCTCGCTTTTCCAGCCTCTGCTTTATATC
>CAZZFH010000116.1:0-6952 GCA_964653295.1 uncultured Candidatus Bathyarchaeia archaeon
TCGACTCGGAGCACCGGACCAAGATCGCCAATACTTGCAGCGTGGAGACACGGGCAGTCTTCAGCAGCATCAATGTCCCTACCCTATATGAGCTCCCCTTGGAGCTAGAGGAACAGGGGATGGGGGATGTTATCTGCGAGTATCTTGGACTGGGCAAGACTCGACCAAACTGGACCGAGTGGAACGAGATGGTAAAAACTTACAAGAAACCCACCGACGTTGTCAAGATCGCCATGTGCGGAAAATACGCTGAACTAGCAGACTGCTATGTAAGCGTCAACGAGGCACTAAGGCACAGCGCAGCCAAGGCAGGATGCAAGGTACAGATCGACTGGATAGAGACCGAGGTATTCGAGGAAGACATCACCCGAGCCAAGATACTGGACCAGTATGATGGAGTCCTTGTACCCGGTGGCTTTGGTCTACGTGGCGCAGAGGGCAAAATCATAGCCATCAACAGGGCACGAACTCAGGACACACCCTTCCTTGGCATATGTTATGGATTCCAGCTTGCAACAGTAGAGTATGCTCGTAGTATGGCAAACCTTGAAGGAGCCCACAGCACAGAATGTGTACCCGAGACCCCCCACCCTGTAATCGATTTACTCCCAGAACAGAAAAAGATCAGCGAAATGGGAGGCACCATGAGACTAGGCGCAAACAAGGTAGAGGTAGAACCGGGAAGCCTAGCAGCCAAACTATATGGATCTACTGAGATCAAGGAGCGCCACAGGCACCGCTGGGAGGTAAACCAAGAATACTATGAGGCTCTCGAGAAGGCTGGAGCACATTATACCGCTGTGAGCAAGGAGAAACAGCTCAAAGAAATACTGGAGCTACCGGACAAGTACTTCTTCCTAGCCACCCAGTTCCACCCAGAGTTCAAATCAAGACCATGGAATCCCAGCCCACCCTACTATGGCTTCGTAAAAGCAGCATATGACAAGAAAAAGGGGAAACCCAAGCCAGAGTTCTAAATTATTTTTTGTAGACGATTTTACCGTCTACGATAGTCTTCAGTACCTTGATATCCTTGATCTCCTCGGGGTCAATAGACAAGATGTCCTTGTCGATCACTATTAGATCAGCCAATTTACCGGGCTCAAGGCTACCAAGCTTTTCCTCGTCCTTACCTAGATACGCCCCATTCCAAGTATAGACCCTGATGGTATCCATCACACTGATAGCCTCCTCAGGTCCAACAACCTGCCCACTACTGCTCTTCCGTGTCACAGCCGCATACATCTGGACAAAAGGACTGTAATAGGTGACAGGACAATCACTGTTTCCACCAGCTATTATCCCCATCTCTTTCATGGTCTTGTGCGGGTGAAGCCAACGAGACCTCTCTGGACCAAAGTTCTCAGCATACTGATCACCGAGCCCATACATGTACCCGATACTGCTACTTGGCGTAACCCCAAGTTCCTTGATTCGTTCAAGGGACTCTGGAGGGCTACAACTGTTGTGCTCTATTCGGTGCCTCATATCTGGTATTGGGTTGGCTTTCTGAGCCTTCTCAATAGCGTCAAGAGCCATATCAACGCCCCTGTTCCCAATGCTATGAATACTAACCCGAAGCCCAGCGTTATGAGCCTTAATGGTGAGGCGCTCAACCTCCTCAGGCTCTGTCATCCACATACCCAATCCTCTTGGTCCCCGGTTCTGGGGCTCATAGACACAACAAGTCCCTCCTGCCCCAGAGCCATCTCCCATGATCTTTACAGAAATAACCTTGAGCCAGTCATCACCGAAGCCGCTCTCAATACCAGCTATGGCTAAGCCGTCAAGCACATCCCCGGGGCTATTCTGGTTGACGCTAACCATGAGGCTCATCCTGACCTTCCTAGTGCCCTCATCAAGGAGCTGTTTGTACGCCCTTATCCCATTCATACGACCACTGGCATTATGGGTCGATGTTACACCCCAGCTAGCCAGTTGCTCCACGGTCATCTTGTAACCATTCTTCAGCTCCTCAACGGTGTACTCCGGAATATGCTGCCTGACTAACCCATTGGCGTTCTCATACAAGAGACCCGTAGGAATACCCCCCTCATCTCGCTCGATCTCCCCGCCTGGAGGATCAGGTGAATCCTTCGTAACTCCTGCTATCTCAAGCGCCAAGCTATTGGATAGAGACTGATGCCCAGTATCAGATACAATAAAAACAGGGTTATCCGGAGAAACACCATCCAGCTCCCATCTGGTAATATGCCGCTTCTCCACAAGCTTGGAATCATTAAACGCTACTCCCCTTACCCATTTCCCGGGTCCAAGCTCCTCTGCCTTAGCCTTAACGAGTTCCAATATCTCAGAGATAGACTTGATAGGTGGCGCTCTGCAATCAACCTCCATGAACTTGAAGCTGATGTTGCTGGGATGTGTATGGCTGTCAATAATCCCGGGCATCACTGTCTTTCCTTCAAGGTCGATCACCTTGGTCTCTGGTCCAGCTAGCTGCTTGATATCCTCTGTAGTGCCAACAGCCACAATCTTGTTATCACAAATCGCGAGTGCCTCAACGATACTATCATCCTCATCAACCGTGATGACCTTACCATTTATCAGCACCATATCTGCATTGAGAGTCAAAATATTCACACAGAACAAACAGGAGGTTTAGAAATAAAAGACATCCCAAAATGCAAATTGGGGGAAGGTGGGCTGAATCGCCGGTTGGACAGGCGAACACCATTCCCAACTAACCACCCTCAATGCCCCTCAAAAGGATTTGTTGTCCCACCCCGTGACAAACATAGCTCACGCTTGTTATAGCTGGACTATACCTACATTATCCCTTATCTTGATCTCGGTCCCATAGGGCTCAGAGAGCTTCTTGATGATCCCAAGAATCTTCTTACCATATTCCTCATCTGCAAGCATCGGTCGCCCACGCTGACTACGCATCTTATTCATCCCAAGCTCCACAGGGAATAGATGCAACTCACTGAGCTCATCACCCTTGTACCCCATTCGCGGCATTACACTGATCCAGTACTTTTCGTCATCTGTGAACCACTTATGCACCTGTCTCCCGGGTTTTGTCTCCGCCTTCTGTCGAGCATCATAAGCATCAGATACTACACCAGGGTATGGATCAAGATCGTAGCGCTCATAGAAATCAGCGGGCATCTTGTAGACCGTCTCATTCTGGAAGATAAAGTTCCCAAGGCTATAGAAGATAGGCTTACCATCCCTGATCTCTATCCCACGCATCGCGTGATGACCATGACCAATGAAGCAGCTTGCCCCCTCATCAATAGCAGCGCGAGCAAAATCCTCCATAAACTCAGCGGGCTGCTCACTATCATGGGGGCTACCCTCATGGGCGTGCAACGTGAATAAGACCCAGTCAGCCTGCCTTGCTGCATCCCTGATAGACTCAAGGTTTCCCTTCATATCCCCCGGATGAGGCTGGGTACGCAATCCCTGATTAGAGCCTTCAACATATTTTGTATTCATGAAGTGATACGAATCCTCTGCCTGGTAAACCTCGGGCATGTTCAACTCCTTCTCTACCTGCTTCATCTTCTCAATGGTCTCAGGCTTGGCCTCATACCATTTCAAATACCGTAACGGGTTGAGCCCAGGTCTCCCCTTCATATCCCGTCTCTGATCACCGGCACGCCCAAAATTAGCGAAAGAACTGCACGCACTAATCAATGCAACTCTTCCATTAGCAGTATCCTTGTAGCACGGAGCCCTCGCCTCCGCCAGATTGATGCCAGTCCCAGCGTATGGCACATTGTAGGATTTCAGGTGCATTATCGTATCAAATAACCCACCATACATGTAGTCGAGGCTATGATTGTTTGCAGTGCTGAATATATCAAAACCCATCCAGAGAAGTTCCTCCAGAATCTCTGGCTCGGCTCTAGTATATGTTCCACCGCATTCTGCAGCGGGGTAGCAGTCTGGACCATAATCATGGAGGTTCATCTCAAGGTTTGTGAAGGCACAATCCGCTTCACGGATGAGCCTTGTGAGGCGGACATATTCCGGCTCACTATGAACTTGTTGTTTGAGTGTAATGAGTGAGTCGCCTGTGGCGACTAGGCTGAACTCTTTCAATTCTATCATACTGTAATGTTTTTCATGGGTTTAAAAAACCGTGGATAGGTTTAGAACCTAATAATTATTCTAGATTAATCCATTGACTTTCAGGTATTCGGCGGAGAGTACTGCTCCCCCACCTGCACCTTTCTCTAGGTTATCGCTGGTTAGCACGTAGCTTACTCCATTCTTGAAGATGGGGTTCTCCCTGAGCCTACCTACCAGAGTTACCATCTGTGGGTATTCTCCGTGTTTCTTTGGCTGTGGTTCATCCCCGTCAAGGACAATGATTGGTTGTTCTGCTACTGATGGTAGCTTTAGGCTCTGTGCTTCAGACTTGTAGCTGTTGAGGGTCTCTTGTACTTCTTCGATGGTGGCTGGTTTGCCTAGTCCTAGGTGTACTGCTTCGGTATGAACTATCTCTACATCGACCCTTGTGCATGTTGCGTGGAGATTGATCTTGGACTCAACCAATTTCCCATCAACCATTTTTCCTAGAATCTTATTGGTCTCCTCGACCACCTTGCCTTCCTCTCCCTCGATCAATGGGATAACGTTCTTCAGTGCGTTTAATCGGTACTCAGAGTTTGCTCGTAGTCCTTTCTCTCCTGCTCCCGAGAGGCTCTGCATGCTCACCATGCTCACAACCTTGACGCCGTAAGTATCCAATAACGGCTTTAATGTGGTTACTAAGCCGATGGTGGTGCAGTTGGGACCCGGTACTACATATCCGTTCCATCCCCGGTTTTCTTGTTGTTGCTTGATCATCTCAATATGGGTTGGGTTTACATCTGGTAGCAGGACTGGTGTATCTGGTTCATACCTGTATGCGGATGCTGTGCTGATGACGGGTATGTGTTTGGCGAACTTTGCCTCCTGTATCTTTGCTACTTCTGATGGCAGAGCGCTGAAGACTATATCATAGTCCCTTGGATCAACATGATCGGCTCCAATTACCTTCATCTCCATGATCTCTTCCGGAGGCTGTGTCCTAAAGAAGGGAGCTGCCTCTGTTGCTTCCCTGTAGCTCTTTTTGTGGCTGCGTTCTGATGCAGAGAGGCATGCTATCTCGAACCAAGGGTGCTTCGCGGTGAACTCTACTATGTTCTGTCCTGCTGCCCCGGTTGCTCCTATTATTACTGCTTTTTTCTTGTTCATTGTTTCTCTCCTCCTTTGAAAAACTCGTTGTATACTGCGGCTACCGCCATGGGTAGATCATCATCGTCTATGCTGAACCTGATGATGTTCTCGCTGTTGGGCTGAGTAGCCTGCTCGATGTTGACACCGTGTCTGGCTAATACACCAGTAAGGCGGCTGAAGAAGCCCTTCATGCCCCTCATCTCGCTCCCCACTACGCTGAAGGTGCCCTTTCTTCCCTTCAATGGGGTCACCTCATAGGCAATATCAAGTGACTTGAGCGCATCAAGGGCTTTTTTCTGGTCTTCCTCTGGCATCAGGAATGATAACTGGTAACCAGAAGTTGATACGTATCTTACATCTACAGCTTCCTCAGAAAGCTTGTTGAAGACCTTGCCATAGACCTCAGTGGGTGTGATACTCTGGCTGGGCAGGAATCTTACTCCAGCCAATCCCCTCTGGTAGCTGATGGCTTTGGGTCTCGGCTCATTGTTGCTGTATATGGCTTCCTCAACGGTCCCGATTATTGTGCCTTCTGATTCATCGTCATAATAGTTCTTTATCTGAAGCTCTATCTTGCCCTTCATCAAGGGGTCAAGGACCTTGTAGTGAACTACTTTTGTTCTTTCCTCCCTTAGGAGTTCTGAGGCTTCGACGTAACTCAGGTACGGTATTATTTGGGGTTCTGGTAGATCATAAAACTGGGCATATATCTCTGGGTGCTCTTCTCTGAGCATCGTGATGAACTTGGGGTCAATACTCATGATCCCTTCTTCCATCACATACTTTACTGCACGCTTTACCCCGAGACCATAGGCTATGTATACTGCTGTATCGTCTGTTCCTCCCCGTCCAAGGATGGTGATGCTTCCATTGATGCTTCTCCCCGCGAAACCAGCAATAATAGGGACTATGCCCTCTTCTAGTGCTGGTTTGAGAACCTCGTTGATTTGTTCAATGGTCTTTTCATGCTCTACGGCTCCTTCGAGGTTGTTCTCATCTGTGGCTATCAGGTCTTCGCCATAGAAACAAGAGTTATTGATGCTCCTATCAGTTATGTGGAGGCTCAATACCCTTGAGGATAAGTTCTCGCCCCTGCTCACAGCATAAGCGTAAACTGAGTCATTCAACTCACCACTGCTCTTCACATATGATAATACGTGAAGCAGTTTCTCAAACTCGGCTTCGAAGTCTTCATCTGGCTCAACGCCACCGGGTAACGCGATAAGGTGATCCTCGAATAACTCCTCAATGAATCTCCTTGGATCAAATGATTCATCTTCTAGGGACTGATTGAGGGCGCCGATTATCCTGTCTGTTACTCCTTTCATAGCGGAGACAACGCAAACAGGAAGTATTTCATTGGCTAGCTCTTTTTCTACGACCTCAGCCGCTCGGTTGAAGGCTTCTCGGTCTTTGAGAATACTTCCACCGAGCTTGATTACTTCAAACTCCAAGGTTTTTCACCCTCCAGTGTCGGAGATGATCCTGTTGTTTGAAGAAGAGCCTCAATCCTATTTAGATCAGGCTCTACCTGTACTGGTTTGTTTCTGCGTCTCGCGTCAATGCTTTCAAGGTTTCCGAGATGATACTTGACAGTAGTTTCTGAGTCCTTCATCAGGTTCCCTGTGAGAACACATACTGCCTCTTCGTCTCCTGCTATGATTCCTTTCTCTCGTAGTTTCTTGGCGCCGGCTACTGATGCCGCTGAGGCTGGTTCACAGCCCACTCCGCTCGCGTCAATCACTGCTTTTGCGTCCAT
>CAZZFH010000117.1:0-6926 GCA_964653295.1 uncultured Candidatus Bathyarchaeia archaeon
GCGCAAAGACCGAAGTAGGACAGGCCTCGACTACAGCTACACACTCGACGATAAGGGACTATCAACGGTCTTCAGACCAGACAGCGACCACAATGGAAACCGTCTCAAAAACGAGACCCGTATAAAGATGACGCGTCTGCGCCGATTCGATAACAGGTCAAAGTTTGATGAGACAGAGCAGCGAAACCTCAGCTCAGCCATGGCTGAGCTTGACAGGATCGCTACACAGCTACACCTCCCGCAGAACGTCAAGGAAAGAGCAGCATTAATCTACAGAAGAGCGTTGAAAGCCGATCTCTTACGCGGTCGCAGCATTGATGGCTTTGTTGCCGCAAGCATCTATGCAGCATGCAGATCACTGAGTCTACCAAGACCTCTCCCAGAGATCACTGAGGCTTCAACACGTAACCACGCCGAGGTTGCCAGAACATACCGGCTCCTAATCAAGGAGCTAAAACTAAAGATGCCGGTGGATGATCCCATGAAGTTTATTCCAAGCATCGCATCAAAACTAGAGTTGGACCCCAAGACCGAGATGTATGCGGTTGAGCTACTTAGAGAAGCAAAAAAGCATAGAGGGCTCACCGGTAAGGACCCACGGGGGCTTGCTGCCGCAGCATTGTATAAGGCGAGTATCGAGACTAATGATAAACGGATTCAGAAAGATATCGCTGAGGCTGCTGGAACCACCGAGGTTACTCTTCGGAACCGGCTTAAGGGTATTGAGAGCCTATTGAATGGGCGTGGTGTAAACTAGTTCTTGGTTTGTTAACTCGTCTAATACTTCTCTATATGTTTCTTGTCTGTTGTTTGTTCTTCGTTGGGCTATCATTGATATTGTATGGTCTATGTGGAACTGGGGCAGGTTCCTGTACTTGGCTCGTTTAATTATCCTTAGTCCATTGAACTTGAATGGTCGTGAGGCTGGGTTCTCTTCAAGGTCATTCTCTGTGATATCAAACTTGTTTCTATTATACTCGATAAGCTCAACACCTCTTGGTAATAAGCCGGGTGAGATCAACTTTGTCGGAGCCAAAACATAGTTATAGTTTGTACCTGTGCATATGAAGCCGTTCTTGAAGTCGCTCTTGCTGATCTTTACCTCGATGCCCCTCAGAATATTATATCCTATCTCGTATTGTTCCGGGTTGATGAGCTCAAAGTCATCATAGAACTCGTCCTGTATCTTGCGTCTGCTCCAGGGAAAATACTTGAGCCCAACACCAACTACATCAATTACCTTCTTGTTATCTAAATCAAGATACCGTAAGAGCCCAAGCTGGTTTAACTTGACCTCAGTATCCACCAGATGACACATCTGGTTATAGAGCCAAAGCGCACCTACTTGCTTCAAGTAGTAATGGCTTAACGATTCTCCCACAAAATACCCCCAACTGGGGTATCACCGAGATTACATAATATAAAATAGAAGGTAAGAAAAAAAAGAGACCTAACTGAAATAGGCTAGAATACTAAATCCTCTAACCCATGACACTCCTTCAAATATACCACCTACTTGATGGGCTCATATAGGTCAAGTACTAGCTCGTCATCGGATGCGCTGAAATTCTGGGTCTTCTCAAGACACTCAGCCTCTCTGCACTCGTACCCGTTTTCCTTTGTCCAGTTAAAAAGCCTCATCCAAAGTTCACCGATCTCGCCAAGATGACGGCAAGTAGTGACCGCGTATCTACACCCAGATACATCTTTCAATGTCACATCTTCTTCGCTGTAATCATCCTCTACCTTGATCCAGAACTCGTATCCATACTCCTTCTTTCCCTTGCTGGGGTTAGGGTTATTGAACCCAAATATCGGATGCTTCTCAAGATCATTCAGGTATCCTCTTCCCTGAGCCCAATCCGTGAGCAGCTTCGCGGCATCATGCTCAGGGGTCTCACTGATAGCCCTGAAACTAGCAACACGCATCGGCTCAAGCTCAACAATTCTTACATCTAACTCCATCGCTCTATGCCTCCTCTCATATGCACTTGTGATAAACTCGGCTCTACGCTGCCCCTCCTGATGCTTCCTCCAAAGAGAACCAGTATACGCATCCACTACGCTTGCGAGCAAGTTCTTCCCATCCTCCCTCAGCCGGTAGATTCCCCTCTTGGGGTTCTCTATAATCTCTGTATCACTAAGGTTGTTAAGGTGATGAATCAGTGCTGTTTTACTTAATCCCGTTGCTTCTTGCAGTGTACTGAACTCGGTCTCTCCCTCAAGAAGCCTTGATAATATCCTTAGCCTAATGGGGTTCGCCAGAGCATTCAGTATCTCACTGATTTTCTCAGTGTTCTCTTCTAGAGTCTTGTTGAGTAGATCCTCTGTCATGAGTTTATCAGGATCGGCTCGCAGAATTACCCATATAAAAGTATTGTAAAAATAGTACTAATGTACTATTATAACTGAATAACTACTCTTTCTGAACCATCTGGACAAGGAAACCATTAGGATCACGCACAGTGATGATATGCCGTTTGGTATCCTCATTAAACACAGGATCATCAACCCAGTAACCCTTTGCCTCAAGCTCCTTATGCGCCGCCTCAATGTCATCAATCAGGATACTAAAATGACTATATCCAGGGTTGTCCGCTGCCCGTGTCTTGTTGATATCAATGGTTGTGCCGAACTGGGTCCTGAGTTGCACTGCTTCTCGTCCTCCATGCTCGAATCTCTGCACAAACTCGCATCCCAAATCAGTATAGAACTTCACAGCCTCATCCAGATCCGTGGCGAAAAAGTGTATGTGATCCATCTTAATCTGTTTCATACCCTTCAAAGACCCGTAAACCATAAATCCTTAACGACCCAAATATTATATTAACTTTCAGGAAATTTTAACCATGGCTCAACACCTCACCGCGATATCCAATTACGCCGTTACAAGCAGATGCAACGGGAGATGTACCACATGCAACATATGGAAAACCGAGCCAACAGAAGACCCCAGCCTAAAAGAAATAACAGAATTCTTCATGGAAAACCGAGACTACCTAAAAAACCTAAAATTCATCCAGCTTACCGGAGGAGAGCCATTCCTCAGAGACGACCTACCTGAGATAGTCCAAGTTGTCCAAGAAGTTGCCCCCAAGTGCATGATCTGGTTCCCCACCAATGGCTTACTGCCTGAGAAGATCTATGATACCGTGCTTCAAATTATAGCATCTAATTGGAATCACAAGATAGGCGTCACTGTATCCTTGGATGGCGAGGGAGAGATGCATGATATCCAACGAGGGATTGATGGAAGCTACAAGAAAGCCATCCAAACCATAAAACTCCTAGGAAAGATAAAAAAAGACAACCCTCTATCGCTATCAACAGGATTCACCCTCACCAAGGATAATTATAAACACGCACCAGTAGTCCAGAAGATATCATATCGATACGGTGCTGACTTCAGCTTCCGCCCCATCAACATAAGCGAACACTACTACCAAAACCTAGGAGAAAACGGAAACCTCACCGAGGAGATGTTTCCCTTCCTTGACGCATTAGCTTACACACTCAAGAAAGAGAAGGGGGTTTTGAACAACCTAACCAACCTCGCATATATTCAAGGAGCCAAGGAGTACATCACTGATAAGAGAACATTACCCTGTAGCGCAGCTGATGAATCAGTCTTCATAGACACATATGGGGATGTCTACCCCTGTATCGTAATGAATCATAAACTGGGAAACATCCATGATAATAGCCTCAAGAATATCCTTAGCTCTCCTAGCGCCCATGAGGCAAGGGAAATAATAAGCAGACTGGAATGCCCAACATGCTGGCTTGAATGCGAGGTCTACAGGGATATAAAGAAAGATTGGGGTAGGTTATTGAAAGCCATACTCTGATTCTAAGCGGTTCTCTTGATAATGTGGTAACCAAACTGAGTCTTAACAGGCTCCTTGGTTGTCTCACCCGCATTCAAATCAAAAGCAGCCGTCTCAAAGGGCTTAACCATCTGACCCCTACCAAAGGGTCCAAGATTACCACCCCGCTTCCCCGATGGGCAAGTACTATACTTTCTGGCTAAGTCCTCGAACTTTGCTCCGCCTTTTAGTTCTTCCATTATTTTTAGTGCCTGACTCTGTTTCTCCACAAGAATGTGACTTGCTGTTATCTTTGATGCCATAAAGAGGTCAATGATATGATATGTTAAAAGTGTAATGAAAAAAAGGAGGCTATTCTACAAAAGGCTGCTTGTGGCGCAGTATAGCCTCAGTAACCTCAGGGCGCATCTGAGTCGGATCAGGATACTTGCCCTCAGCGAGGAGTTTACGCATCACCCTGCCCTTGTAGTTCTCTCTGTCTTCTTCACCATGTGGGCATATCTTGTCGTTCTGGGGTCCACCACACTTGTTACAGTGGAAGAAATTCCTGAAGAAGATGGGTGCTATCCCAAGGTCGGGGTAATCCTCGAATATCTCCTGAGCCTCGAATGGACCATAATAGCTACCTACTCCTGCGTGGTCTCTGCCCACGATAAAGTGGCTGCAACCATAGTTCTTGCGTACTATCGCGTGATGAATAGCCTCTTTTGGTCCAGCGTACCTCATCTCCATCTCAAGGGTAACCAATATCGCAGCGTTTTTCAGGAAATAGTTCTTGATCAAAGCCTCATAGCTCTCAATAATGACGATATCAGTGAAGTCTCCCGTTTTCTTCTTACCGATCAAAGGATTGATGAACAAGCCATCCACGAAGCTGAGAGCTGTTTTCTGAACATACTCGTGCCCAATATGGGGGGCATTACGAGTCTGGAAACCAGCAACACTTCTCCAGCCTTTTTCCTTGAATAGGAACCTTGTCTCCTCCGGTTTGAGCCTGTACTGGGGGAAAACGCCTTGGGTCTCATTGAATACCTCTATCTCGCCTCCCACTAGGGTTGGCTTCATATTCTGGGTCTTCTGCACCCCGGGGTGCTCCATGTCTACGGTCCTGTATATGTTCTGACAGTAACTCTTTTTATCCCAACTAAACTTGTCAGCAACCTTGAGTATAGCAAAGTTCTCTCCACCACAAGATAATGCAATGGAGTCCCCTAGCGTGAACATACCGGCTTCCTCCTCTGAAACATCCAGTAGTATGGGGATGGTCCAAGGGACATCATTGGATAACCGCCCATTAGTGACTACAGATTCAAAATCATTCTGCGCAAGGGATCCCTTTAAGGGACTGTAGAGTCCAACCGCGATATTCTCAAAATCTATTCTCAGTTCATTATTTACCGAGACATTCGGTAGCTCTGCTGCTTCTTCTATTCTGTTTTCTGTTTGTGCTGCTCTCGTAAGCTGGTTGATTAGTTTTCCGCCGTGTGGTCTTGGCATATAGGGTCACTCGATGTATCCTAGTCGCCTGAGGCGCTCACGTATGAGCTCTTCTTCTTCTGCTGTGTACTCTGTCTCTTCTGGGAACTCGTTCTCGAGTAGTAGCTCGATGTATTCCTCTATGCTGGTTATGCTGGTGCCAGCTATCTTTTCCGCTACTTTTTCCACGAGTTCTTTGCTTATCATAACTGCAACTTTTTCGTCGCCCATTTCTTGCACCTGATTATCTTATCTGTTCTGGGTTTTAGATATAACTCTTTACCCATTATACCAATATTCTACCTATAGTATCGGTGAGCCCGGAGATATGTATTTAAGGAAAGATTCAGCATCAATAACACTAACAGGGGAGATCAACTATCGCAAAACTACCAAAACAACCAGAAGTCAACATCGGCACCATCGGCCACGTAGACCATGGAAAGACCACCCTAGTCCAAGCCATCACAGGTGAGTGGGCTAGCCGCCACAGCGAGGAACTCAAACGAGGAATCACAATCAAACTAGGCTATGCAGATACTGCGATTTATAAATGTCCCACCTGCGATGAGCCTGAATGCTATTGCACCACAGATATTTGCGGTAACTGTGGGGAGCCCGCTGAACTACAGAGGGCTGTTAGCTTTGTTGATGCCCCTGGTCACGAGATTTTGATGGCAACCATGTTGAGCGGCGCCGCAGTTATGGATGGAGCCATTCTGGTTATTGCGGCGAATGAGACCTGTCCACAGCCCCAGACAAGGGAGCACTTGGCTGCAATTGATGCTGTTGGGCTCAGGAATCTGATTGTTGTCCAAAATAAGATAGACTTGGTCTCTGCTGAGAGAGCTGAAGAGAGCTATAACGAGATTAAAAAATTCCTCAAGGGGAGTATCGCTGAGAAGGCACCCATTATCCCTGTCTCTGCGCAACAGATCGTGAACATCGACTTGTTGATACAGGCTATGCAGGAGTATCTACCCACCCCCACAAGGGACCCAGACCTACCTCCTAGGATGTATGTTGTAAGGAGCTTTGATGTTAACAAGCCGGGTACTCCCATTGATGATATGGTAGGTGGAGTAATCGGGGGTAGCATCACTCAAGGAAACTTCAATTTAGGCGATGAGATCGAGATCAGACCCGGCTTACCCCAGCGCCAGAAGAATAAGATCAGGATGCGTGAGCTATACACCACCATAACAAGTCTTCACGTTGGTAACACAGAGGTTGATGAGGCTGTGCCCGGTGGGCTCGCAGGCATAGGAACCATGCTTGACCCCAGTCTTACAAAGTCAGATGGATTGGTAGGTAGTCTTGTCGGTAAACCCGGAACCCTTCCACCAGTCATCGAGGCAATGACACTGGAATACAGGCTATTTGATAAAGTGGTTGGTAGCATGACAGAGGAAAAGGTCGCTAAAATCGCGAAAGGCGAGAAATTACTGCTGAATGTTGGTACAGCTAAAACCATGGGCGAAGTAACCACTGTCAGCAAGGATGAGATGGAGACACAGCTCACTATACCAGTTTGTGCTCTTCCCGAGGATAGGGTTGCATTAAGCAGAAGAATCGGTGGAAGATGGCGCCTAATTGGTGTAGGAACAGTAAGTGGCTAAATTG
>CAZZFH010000118.1:0-6920 GCA_964653295.1 uncultured Candidatus Bathyarchaeia archaeon
AGAGATCGTTAGAGAGAGACACTAGGTCATAGGCGAAGAGAACAAGAACCGCAGCCAGACATGGAAGCTAATAAAATTACACAAACCAGCAGACCAAGAAAGATTCATCAAAGAACTCAAAACAGCCCTCACGGCATAGGGGGAGGGGGGTCAACCTATCCCAGCCCAAAACAAGCCTCCAATCATAAAAACAGTCCCAGAACAACCCAGAAATGATCCCAATCTATACAAAAACACCGTCTAATCAGTACAAAAAGCGCTATGGTAACCGGTAAACAGTGCACAAAAAACGATCTGTAACCATTGTAGACAATAAATACTGGGAAAACCTTTTAAATCAATAAAAGCGCTTAGATGCTCGTCGGGGTGTAAACATGACAGGTGTATATATTCTCCAGGCCTAAAAACCAAAACTATCCGACTCCCGAATTCAGAAACATTCTCGAAACAATAAAAGACATAAAACGAGAGGTAGCTGAGTTTGGCCAAACTACAGAAAACACGATAGCCTACAACAGGCTCATCAAAAGAGTAGACTCACTCGAGCAAAGCATCTACCGCCACAGCAGACAGCTAGATCAGCTTGAGCAGGCGCTGATGACGGCAGCTAGCACAAAACTCACAGAAAAACAGAGAACCATACTTCACTGGTTAACCACTAGATATGAGGAAGATGAGGTCTATACAAATTTGATAAAACAGCTTAGTGAGGAGCTTGAAATTCCGGAATCCACTGTACGCTGGAATCTACGGGGGCTACGTGAAGCCGACCTAATCAACGCTGGAACAAAAGACAACAAAGGAATACCAGTGAGCCTAACAATGATGGGCAAGATCATGGCTAACTATGCTCCTAGTTTCTAAACCAGAAACAATTTAAATCATCAACATAAGTGGGATGTGAGGCATCATGAACAGCATTGAAGCTTACATTGAGACGCTCATGCGAACATGAATAAAAGATCCACGCTATCCAAACAAACGATCCGCAGTCTCACGGTTATGCAGCTTGCCCACATAGTTATTCGCTGGCCGTGCATCACTCCACCCAGCCCAAGACTCTAGCTGAAACTCAGAACCCCCAAGCTCCGCGAACTCGTTAAGCCTATTATGCCTGAACACGCGCGCTAACCAAACAATGATTCAACCAAGGATATACGCGCGCAGCGTGTGAATAACCCAAGTCTTAAGAGCACTCATCCGAATGACACGGTGAAAATGTCAGATGAAAACATTGTTTACATTGGAACCAAACCGATCATGGTCTATTGCACAGCAGTCCTTCACTCGCTAAGGAACGAAGGAAGCAGAGTTACGTTGAAAGCAAGAGGTCGCTCTATAAGTACCGCTGTAGATGTGGCTGAGGTGACTAAGAACAGATTTATTGAAAATCTCACTGTTGAGAACATAGAGATTGGAACTGAAGCGCTTGAAAATCAGGATGGACAGATGAGGAACGTAAGCACAATAGCAATCGTTTTAAAAAAATAGTGCGCGCTGAGCTGAATCTGATTCAAGGGGGCACCCTGACATAGTTCAACCCAGCCATTAAATGAGATACTCACTGAACTTAATGAAAGTTACTTAAGAGATAGTTTATATTATCACAAAAAAACACAATGAAAATAGGATAAAAGTGTGAAGGTGAATCGATGATACTTCCTCAAATGGCTGACGCTCCAGCCCAGTTATCACCATTAATAGGACAAATATTATTCGCTGTAGGACTTATTTTACTTGTTGGAGCGCTCTGGAGATTCTCAAAAATCAAATAATGCTAATCTTTGAGCTTGTGCGCAAGCAACCCGTTTTTAATATAGTATATATCGATCGCTTTCTCTGTTTAAACTGTGAACTAATTTGTTCTGTGGTTTTTGGCCGTTAATCGGAATGATGTTTTGGCCAATGGGAGGAATTTGGTGGTTATGGTTCCTCATCGTTGGGTGTGGTTTATGGCTCTGGGGTTTTGGATCTATTGATAAAATGGAATCAGGTTCTAGAAAGTCCGGTATTAATTCTTAAACTAGCTAAAATAAAAGTAAAATAATTGTATGTAGGATGTTTCTACGCTCTTAGGTTTTAATTAACGAAGGTTAGATCAAATATCAAGTTGGAACAATTACTAATACTTAAGGTAAAAGTAAACTGCCTTGAGTGCCAGTATCTTCACAATCCAAATCCAGGTGAAGACAATTACCTTTGTTTAAGCAACTTGGCTCAGATTAAACATGAGTTGGATGAATGGATCATATGCGGAGACTTTGAAGAGATCACATCATACTGGAAACCACTTTATATCGAAAATAAACGATGATAAGACACACTCGCAGGTGTGTACTTTAACTGAGGGCAATGATCACCTGAATTGCTTATTTAAATAAAATTATAATGTTTAGAATTGGTCTTAAGTTATTATTATATAGACATTAAAAGAGTCTTCTAACTTATTCTAGCTTCATTAAGCGGTGAATATTAGAGTCAAAATAGGTGAGATAAAATGCCGATGTATGTTATTAACTGGGACTTTTTCGGTACAGAGGACGAGTTAAAGGTAATGGACAATAACTGTCAAAAAATGGCTGATGAATCCAAAGGACTAGAGTTCTTAGGAAGTTACACACCAACTGGACTAAAATGGCATTATTCCTACTTCTTCAAAGCTGAAACCCAAAAAGACTGGATAGATAGAAAAAGAATGACTTGGACAAGAGATAGGAATAAATGGACTCACGGCGTTGTTTGGCAGTTCGTATAATTTTCTCCCTTTTTTTCATTTTAGTAACCTTTCAGAACCTAAGCACCACTTAAACACAGAGCCAACTCATCCAATAATGTGAGAAGAAAACGAAGCAGAAATAAGACAAGACAGTTATGAGATGGTAGATACAAACCCTATTACTAGGTAACTTTCCTAGATGAACTGGATTCTAATCAAGGATTAGACGAAGAAGAGTTCAAGGGTAACTGGTGGAATTTCCTAGACAACATAGAAGAAAATAAAAATCAAGGCTAGATATGCGTGTCTCATGTAACAGGTATATTGAATTTCCCGCATTATAACAAATATATTTGTCGTTTAATTCATTTTTCCTATTTGTAACAGTATTTTTATACTTAATCAAACACTGTAAACATAATATAGTTGACAAAGCGATTAATTAAAGTCATATTAATCGTCTTCCTACTAGTTCAACCCATTATAGAATCCACAACCGCACAGCAAACCAGTTCTGAATTGAATCTGGTCAACTTAATCGTTGAAGGAAACGAAACAAGAATCATAAGTGACACAAGGCTGACCCTAGAAGGAATAATTGAGGTAAAGGAAAATGCTACACTCAGGCTAGAAAATGTCAGGGTCAGGTTCATAGAATCAGAACTGGATCATAGTTTCAACATCAAGGATAATGCCTCACTGACTATAGCCGATTCAGATATCAAACAAATAATAAATGTAAATCAACATGCACGTCTTAATGCATCTAATTCTAAGCTAATCGAGTCATTTTACTGTACAATTCATGGATATAATCACACAACTGGAGGAGTAATAGGAAACGACTGCTCAGAGATTATACTTGATAATTGCAGACTCGGTTATCTATGGTTGCATAATGAATCAATTGCGACGGTAAAGAATTCATATATCTATTACTCTTTCCCAGAAGATGCGTATCTAAGTGTAAAAGACTCAACGATACAAACTCACAGAGAGAACCTTGACAATGTTGACATTGATATCGTAATACCTGATTTCACTAAATATAGTGGAGGGCTAGATACTCTGCTCCCAGCCTCAAATAGTATCTTTGATAACGTATCACTAGTAGATGGACTATGGCTACAATCATACAATTCATCGATAAAAATCCATGACTCACAACTTTACTATATAGGCGCTGTAACTGATTCACATATCCAGTTAACCAATGTAACCTTGAATACAGTCAGCAACTATATGAGAGAAAACGAGTTCGCCCTAGTGGTCAATGACTGTGATATTACACAGATTTTATCCTACTTCTCAAATGCTACCATAGTAATCGATAACTCTAGAATAAACCGCGTATCATTGACCTCATACAAACAAGACTTGAATATAACAAACAGCGTCATTAACGAACTCGATATGGATGATGTCTGGTTCAAACCATTCAAGGCATATATAATGGATTCAAGCATCGGCTTTTTCAGACCCGGACTCGGCAACGAGGAGCCTAATGAGTATTATCTGCATAACGTTACATTATTGGATGGACTTTGCTTCAATGTAGGGGGCTATACCCCCACTGGTGGAGTAGACCTGCATGGAGAATTACGTTTTGGGGCGGGTTTCTCTATTAATGTGACAAGGGTAAATGGATACGCTATTATTAACAGATTTTATCCAGTGTTCGTTAACTCAACAATTGGATCTATCGCAAATGTTTCGCTTGTTGCTAGTAATGGAAACCGTACTCTCTGGATTGGTGAGACTAGCCTTAATGGGGTTGCTGAGGTTCCGGTTAGATTCGTTAAAATATTTTATCTTGTTAGACCCTATAATGCATCTGGACCATCTGTGATTCAAGCCAATAACATGACTGATGTGGTTACTTTATCTTGGAGTGTTGATGATAACGAGGGTTCTATTGCTTTAGATTTGTTATCTGATACTCCGATAGTTGTTGAGGTTCCTGATGAGTCGGGGTATGGTAATCTATTTGTTCTAGCACTTGTAGCGATAATTGTAGTCGCGGTAATTTTCTATAATAAACGATGATTTTCATGTAACAGGTATATTGAATTTCCCGCAATGAACGTGGTTGGTAAAATAGCCACTTGGGTAAATGCGCCTATTAACACGTATCATTGTTACAGAATTCCTATATAGACTAGTTAGAAGCGTCATCCATGAATCTAAGGAACCAAGATAAAGTTGTTATCCACGATAAGGAGCATTTAGTTAAAAAATCAGCGTTTAGCCTCCAAGAATATCTTAATTCATACAAAGTTGAGAATCTAAAAAATAAAAGATAGTCTATGCGTGTCTCATGTAACAAGCATATTCATTGTTTATGGTTGCTGAATTCCTTGCTACATAGACGGTTTTCAGGATTTGAAAGGGTAATCTTGGTTACCCATAACCTTTAAACTCCCCAAATCAAAGAAACGTCTGGTGTAAAATCAAAGATGAGCAATGTAGCTAGTAAGCATACGCACACGAGTATAGAGGCTTACATAATGATGAACATCAAGTCAGGTTCAGAGGACGAGGTCTGCGAACAGCTAACCACGTACCAAGAAGTCGAAGAAGTGGCCGTAATCTACGGTGAATACGACGCCATAATTAAGGTAAAAACCGATAACATGAAGACTCTCGATAATTTCATCACAGAGACACTCAGGGCGTTACCGAATATCTTCCTAACAGCTACAATGCTAATCGCCAAGCAATACAAGTAGAAGCAAAAAGCTTCTCAACCCTATTTTCAATAACAAGCAAAGTAGCACAATATTTTAACAAACATTTTTCAAGACACATAAAAGCCACAAACTTTATTATACGAAATTGTATTCATAGGTTCTACGCGCCTTGGTAGTATAGTCAGGCCCAGTATGTCCGGCTGTCACCCGGACGATCCCGGGTTCGAATCCCGGCCAGGGCGCCAACTTTTCAATTACATTTTTACCTCAGTGTTAAGTATAACCTGTAGAACTAGAGAGAGATAGCAAAAGGAGTAAAAAGGATATGTTTATGCCAAGAGCCTACGACCGGGCCATCACGATTTTTTCACCAGAAGGACGATTATATCAGGTCGAGTACGCCCTCGAATTAGTAAAGAGAGGCGCACCCATAGTTGGAGTAGCTTGCCCAGAAGGAGTAGTGATAGCAGCCAACGAGACCCCCGAAAGTGAATTAGAGGACACAGAATACTTCCGCAAGATATACCAGCTAGACGACCACCTAGCGAGCGCCATATCAGGACTAAGCAGCGACGCGAGAGTACTAATAGGACAGGCACGAGTTTACTGCCAGAGCAACAAGCTTCTCTACGATGAAGCGGTTGATGTTGAAGTACTAGCTAGAAGGCTCGGAGATATGAGTCAAGCATATACTCAGCACGCTGGGGTAAGACCATTTGGCGTAACAATGATCCTAGCAGGAGTAGACGCGACAGGACCTAGAGTGCTTACCACTGATCCAAGTGGAGCATATCGTGGATTCAAGGCTGTCGCGGTCGGAAGAAAGAATGATGAAGCTAACAAGCTTCTGGAAGAGAAATATTCTAATGATATTTCTCTAGAAGAAGCCATCAAGTTAGCCATAGAAGCGGTGAAGATAGCCTCTGATTCAGATATGAACGAGGAAACAGTAAAAGTAGCAATAGTACCCGCGGAAACCAAAATCTTCAAACGCCTTGAATCAGAGGAAATCAAAGGCTATCTCAACTAAAGGTAAGGGCTCGAAATGAGCAAAGAATACACATTGGTTCGCCACCAGATAGGTGGAGAAAAATTCGAGATTCTTGTAGACCCAGAGAAGGGTCTGGCTTACAAGAGAGGAGAACTCGGCGAGATAGGAAACGCCTTGATAGTAGACACCATATTCTTGGACGCGAATAAGGGTGAGAAGGCGTCAGCCGAAAAACTCGAAAAACATTATGGGACAAGCGACCCCATCGAAGTCGCTATAGAGATGTTCGAAAAAGGCACTTTTCAGCTAAATGCCCAGCAACGCCATGAGATGACCGAACAGAAGAGAAAACAAATCATATACATCATCTCAAGGACGTATGTTGATCCGAAAACAAAGCTTCCACATCCACCTGTTCGCATTGAGAACGCCTTGGAGGAAGTGAAATATCATATTGATCCCTTGAAGGATGCAGATGAACAGGTACAAGAAGTAGTACAGGCGCTGAGAATAATTCTGCCCA
>CAZZFH010000119.1:0-6911 GCA_964653295.1 uncultured Candidatus Bathyarchaeia archaeon
GCCTGTATTGAATCCATTCGCTGCATTAACAAGAAGAGTAGCATCATATGTATCGAAAGATCCAAGAACAACTCTAATTATAACGGTTTTATTCCACGTTATTCCTGCATCAATTATCATGTATTACTATTTAATCAGATAAAAATGAAGAGAAACTATATACATTACCTCTACTGAAATTATTTGGTTAATATATGTCACGCAGATTATTCGGTTGGTTTGCACCTAAAAGAGGAGAAGAAGTACTAGTAATGGTAGAAAAACACCTAGAGTTAACACAAAATGCCGTTATTAGCCTTCATAGTATGGTTGAGGCAGCAGCTGAGTGTGACCAAGATGAATGCAAGAAAGCCTTTCTCGATGTTAGCAGATTTGAGATGGAGGCAGACGAACTCCGACGAAAAATGGTAGAAGAACTCACCAAAGGCGAGATGTTCCCCGAGGAACGAGACGATCTAATGGAGCTTGTTAGGGCAGTTGACTGGATTGCGGATTGGAGTAGAGAAGCAGGAAGAATTCTTAATATCATCCCATTCGACAAGACGCCAGATGAAATTAAGACTGCAACGTTGAACATGGTAAAAGCAAACGTGGACTGTGTCAAGGTACTAACCAAAGCTATCAAAGCTCTACCTAACAACTCTAAAGAAGCTCTGAACCTCGCTGACGAAGTTGAGATGCTTGAAGAGACCGTTGACGATCTATATGGAGAGACAAGGGTATACTTCGCAACACTAGAATTCCCCGATTTTAGCACAGGTAGTCTAATCTTGCTAAATGAGTTCTTTGATGCCATCGAGACAATAGCAGATTGGAGCGAGAATACAGCTGACATAGTCAGAGCTATCGCTGTTCGGCGGCTTTAAAAAAAATAAAATAGAGTAATTATTTTACTCGACTGTGATTGCCTGTTGTGGGCAGGCGTTAACGCACGCCATACACATGATACAATCGTCTGCCCTCTCGGGGACTGATTTGTTATCAACAAGGTCATACACATTCATGGGGCAGATATCGACGCAGACTCCGTCTCCGTCGCAAGCATCTGATATTGTTATAGTAGGCATTTCTTTCACCTATCCCTTCATTGCTAGCTTCACTGGTTTTAAAGGTTTTTGAGCCCCTTCCTAGAATCTCCAAATGGTGGTAATAGTTTAAAACCTGAGACCCCTCAATAATTATAGTTTTAATTGTGATCAGATATGAAGTGCACTGGATTAATTGGTGACTCAGTAACCATTGGAATCGGGGGGGAAGCCGGACAAGGAGTGGGAAGAAGCGGGATGCTACTCGGAAAAGCCCTGATGCGTGCAGGCTTTCATGTGTTTGGAAATATTGATTATCCAAGCCTCATACGGGGTGGACATAACTATTACACTGTCAGAACCAGCCAAAGAAAAGTAACCAGCATAATGGAAAAACCAGATCTAGTAGTAGCTTTAAACAAAGAGACTATTTCGATTCATCAAAACGCGATAAACCCCGGTGGCGGGATCATCTACGATGAAAAAGAAAAGTTAGAGGAAGAAACTCGAACAGATATTGAATATTATCCAATTCCCATGACGGATATTGTAAAGGAGCTTGGTGGTCCTGATATTATGAGAAATACCGTCGCTTTGGGCGCTGTAACAGCGTTGGTTGGTCTTGATTCCATGCACCTCAAGGAAATCGTATCCGAGACCTTTGAGGGACGAGAAAAGATAATCAAGATGAATATGGATGCCATTGACCGTGGCTGGGAGCGGGTAATAGAATTTGACTATGGCTTCAGCTGCAACATGGAGGGGGGGGATCGACCAAAAAGGATGTGGCTAACGGGAAACGAGGCGATAGCCCTTGGAGCAGTAGCAGCGGGATGCAAATTTTATCCCGCCTACCCGATGACCCCAGCTAGTCCTGTACTCCACTACTTCACAGGCCATGATATCGAGACAGAGACCGCTGTTATCCAGACAGAGAGCGAGATCTCGGCTATGTGTATGGCAGTAGGTGCCTCTTATGCTGGTGTCAGGGCGATGACATCCACCTCCGGTGGGGGATTCTGCTTAATGACAGAGGCATTGGGTATGGCGGCTATCACTGAAAACCCTGTGGTTGTAATGCTGGGGCAGAGGCCCGGACCCAGTACGGGTCTTGCGACATATTCTGCTCAAGGTGATCTGCTTTTTGCGGTTTACGGGGGTCATGGTGAGTTCCAGAGAATAGTATTGGCTCCGGGGGATGTTGAAGAGTGCTTCTATATGACGATCCATGCTTTCAATCTAGCTGAGCGGTTCCAGATCCCTGTGATAATTCTACCGGACAAGAATACTATTGAGAGTCACGAGACTGTAGAGAAATTCAGTTCAAAGAACCGGATAGATCGGGGGAAATTGATTCGTGAATGGGAGTCCGATGAGGAGTACAAACGATACAAGTATGTTGATGATGGGGTAAGTCCAAGAGCGGTTCCGGGGACAAAAAACGTGCTTGTATTGGCCAATAGTAATGAGCACGTTGAACGAGGGTTTGTCACAAGTAAATCACCTCAAACAATCGTTATGGTGGATAAACGCTTCAGAAAGATACCATACATCAAGAAGGCAACTGGGAAACTAGAACCCATCAGAGTCTATGGTTCAGATAATCCAGATATCACACTAGTTGGTTGGGGCTCAACCAAGGGACCCATACTGGAAGCCATGGGGATGCTTTCAGATGAAGACATCTCGGCTAAATTTGTGCAAATTAGGATCATGGAGCCATTCCCTGAAAATCTAAACCAGTACCTCACAGGAAAGACTATTCTGTTTGAGAACAATCGCAGTGCAGAGCTTGGAACCCTGATTAAACTAAACTCAGGCTACTCCTTCAAGCACATTGGATTAAGATACGATGGCAGACCCTTTGACCCGAATGAAATAGTATCAAAGATCAAGGAGGTGCTACAATGAGCATCAAACAATTTGATACATCGGCAACAAATACTTGGTGCCCAGGCTGCGGAAACTTCGCCATTCTAATGACGGTGAAGCAGGCACTCTCTGAACTCAATATACCTCGTGAGGATATCGTCGCGGTAACTGGGATAGGATGCCATGGAAAATTCACGGATTATATCAATGTGAATGGGATTCATACCATCCATGGGAGGGTCCTGCCTGTAGCTACAGCAATTAAGATAGCCAATCACAGTCTCAAAGTCATTGGATTCGCGGGGGATGGTGATGCATTCAACATCGGAATAGGGCACTTTCCACATGCAGCGCGACGTAACGTTAACATGACCTATGTTATTCATGATAATCTCATCTACGGTCTAACAACAGGGCAGACAAGTCCCACAAGCAAACAGGGATTCATCACAAAGACAAGCCCTCGCGGAGAATGGAGTATAGCCATAAACCCATTAACACAGGCATTAACAGCGCATGCATCATTTGTATCCCGTACTTTTGCTGGAGAACCCAAACATATGAAAGAGGTGTTGATGCAGGCAATCCAACATGAAGGCTTCGCTCTGGTAGATGTGCTCCAGCCGTGTGTTAGCTGGAATAAGGTCAATACTTACCAGTTCTACAGGGAGAGGGTCTACAAACTAGAAGACGAGAACCATGATACTGGTGACTGGAACAAGGCTTTTCTGAAAGCCGAGGAATGGGGCGAAAAAATCCCGATTGGGGTCTTCTACAAGGAGGATCGTCCTAGCTATGAGAAGAATTTCCCTGCGCTTGAAAAAGGACCACTGGTAGATCAACCAATTACGCGAGACATGGATGAGTTATTCAAGGAATATATGTAACGTGATCATGTTCCTTTTTACATACCTATCTAGTCTATATTCGAACGATGTCAAACTACAGCCCCACAAGGGACACATTGGCGAAAAGAATAGCAGGTGAAATAGTTCTCAGCGGTCACCCCGGGCAGACTATGAGGAAATGGAGGGGGCTTCTCAGCGTCAGCCAGATAGAGATGGCTAATATACTTGAGTTATCCCCCTCTGTTATCAGTGATTATGAGACTGGGCGCCGTAAGAGTCCTGGTAGTGGTTTCATCAAGCGATACGTTGACTCTCTTCTAGATATTGATGAGTCTCGTGGAGGGCATTATATCAGGCAGCTCAGCAGGATAACCCTTGATCCCAGTGATGTCTTCTCTGATATCAGGGAGTTTATGGCTCCTGTCTCTATTCAGGAGATTATTGAGGCTGTTGATGGCGACCTTTACAATGGGGAGGATCAGCTTGATCAGGATGTCTTCGGTTATACTGTGGTGGATAGCGTCAAGGCTATTATGATGCTTAGTGGTCTCGATTTCTACAGGATATTCGGTACTACCAGTGAGAGGGCTCTTATCTTCACTGGGGTCAGCAGGGGGCGTTCACCCATGATCGCGGTTAAGATTAGCCCATTCAAGCCTAGGGTGATTATCCTACACGGATTGGTTGAGGAAATTGATCCACTGGCGGTTCAGCTTGCCCAGCATGAGAGTATCCCCCTCGTTGTCTCAAAAATGGTGGATGAGGAAACATTGATTGATTCGTTGAAGGACCTCTACGAGTCCACTGTTTAAATGGTTGATAATGTTGAGGTGTTTTCCTCTCATGAGAGGGGGAAGGCTTGTAATAGTATCTTGTTTTGGTTGTTTAGGAGGAGGAGATGGATTAACTCCAGTAGCTCCTTGTCCTCTGTAAACATCGCGCACAGGAATGGTTGCTGTTTTCCTCTTGTAGCGAGCCTTGCGATTAGGAAACGCTTGTTGTCGCTGTTGATGAAGAGGATGGGTGTCTTTACGTTTACTTTCTGTATTTGGAAGATGTAGCTTAGTTCTCTGGCTAGGGGGTTGACCTTGGGGTCGAGGGGGCTGTGTAGTTTTATCTCTACCCCGTGTTCCTGCATCTCGTCGAGGAGTCTATGGTAGCTGTTGAATAGTATCTCTAGTCCGTCGTCTGTTGTTATGATGTTGAGTTCGTGTTCGCTTTGTCGGATGAGTTCGCTGCATTTTCCGCGTATGTCTTCTTCGGGGTCGAGGTACCATACTAGTTTTTTTCTTGGTCCTCCTTGTTCACTGTGTTCTGTATATAGGTTTTCGAGGTTTTCGATTATGTCGCAGAAATCGTCTGCCTTTTCTTTGGTTATGTTTAGTATTGTGTTGAAGCAGTCCTTTGGCTTGCTTGGTGAGAATTTTTTTGGTGCCCCTGGTATCTCGACTACGAGGCCGTAGTCTATGAGTTTTTTCAGTGTGCCGTATACTTTTGTTCTTGGGACATCGCAGTTGATGCTTAGTTTTCTGGCTCCTGCTGTTCCTAGGTTGATTAGGCTTAGGTATACTTTTGATTCGTATTCGCTGAGGCCGATGTATTCTACTATTTTGGGCCAGAGTGAGATGATGTCTTGTTTTTTTCTGACATCTCTAAGGCCTTTTCTTTTATTGTTATCTCCATCTAGCAATTTGGGTCTTCCGTGTTCTGGTCTTCTGTTTTTTATATTTTGTTTTGATGTCACCTTGTTTGCCTTCTTTCTGGTGACGCCTTTGGGTCTTGGTCGTTTCTCGCTGTACTCCAATCCTCTTCACCATTAGGAACAGTAACTGAGGCACAGACAAGCATCTTGTCATCTCTGAAACCCGATTTCTTGTTTTTAAGCAGATGATAGAAAAAAACACAACCTACTATTAAAAAATAGAAAATTCGTATGAAGAAAAAAATTAGGATTTGATGAAGACTTTCATCATCGCGCCAACAGCCTTACCCGGATCATCAATGTGACCCATCTCAGTCAAGGCGCTTTCCATAGAAGCCATCGTAGCGACAAGATCATTCATGGTATCATTACCCATGTGACCTACCCTTACAGTCTTGCCTCCCAGTTTACCCAGTCCACCTGCGATGATTACACCATATTTATTGTACATGATGCCTCGCATCTTGGCGTCATCCCATCCCTCAGGAATCATTGGAACGCTCAGCGTGTGGGCATTATGTCCTTCGGCGGGGAAGCTCTTCATACCAAGAGCCTTGATACCTGCTTGGAATCCCTTGGCGTAGGTCTCGTGGCGCTTCCAACGAGTCTCCAGTCCTTCCTCATCTATGATGCGTAGTGCTTCGAGCATACCCAGTACGAGTCCGGTTGCGGGTGTGGCGAAGTAGCCCTTGGGGTTATCCATGATGGGTTTCCAGCGCTTTAGGTTAGCATAATAGTCGCTTGGGGGTGTCTTGCGTTTCTCGACTGCCGTCCATGCCCGGTCGTTGAGGCAGAAGTTGCTGATGCCCGGTGGGGCGCCGAGTGCTTTCTGGCTGCCGGTCAAGGCATAATCGATGTTCCACTCATCCATCTTGAGGGGCATTCCGCCTATTCCGCAGACGCTGTCTACTATGTATAGTGCGTCTGTGTTCTTGGTTAGTTCACCGATTTTTTTGATGGGGTTTGCGATTCCTGTGGAGGTGTCTACGTGTTCTACTGTGAAGAGCTTGTAGTCGTTGCTTTCTAGCTTTTCTTTGATCATTTTGATGTCCACTGGGTCTCCCCAGTTGAACCTGAGTCGGTCCACTACTCCTCCATGGGTCTCGACTATTTCTTCCCATTTTTCTCCGAAGTAGCCGTTTTCGACGCAGAGTACTTTTTCTCCTTTTTCCATGAGGTTTGCTATGGCTGCTTCCATTCCGAGGGTTCCGCTTCCTGCTAGTAGGAATGGTGTGCCTTTTGTGCCGAATAGTTTTTTTTGGAGTGTGAGTGCCTCAGCGTAGCCGTCTACGAATTCGTTGCTTACGTGGCTGAGTATGGGTTTTGCTAGTGCTCTTAGGACCCTTGGGGATACGATGGTGGGTCCTGGGATCATCAATAGCTCGCGTTCATTGTTCAATATTATTCACTGCATTCTAGGTGCGGTTTTGGTGTATTAATTCTATCGGGTGGGGTCCGCTGGTG
>CAZZFH010000120.1:0-6904 GCA_964653295.1 uncultured Candidatus Bathyarchaeia archaeon
TACTCGCGGGAACCCAGCCTTCTCACAGCACTCCACCAAGCTATCAGACAAAGTTGGACATGTCGGCTGATATAGCCTGTAGCTATACCGGGGCACATCCATTCCCTTGTTCTGCAGGCTCACCATGAGCATCTGGGGGCGCTTAGTGGTAAAATCAACGAAATCATCAGGGATCACCGCGTCAGCGGGATCTAGAAGCCTGTTTGATGAGCCACAGAGGGCTGTACCTATGATCTTCTTCACCCCAGCTTTCCAGAGCGCATAGAAAACCCTTTCCCCACTGCTGTTTGGCTCTGTGTTCCTGATCTCCCTGTTTATGCCATGGAAATCCACATACAGGAACTCCTTACCATCCACCTCAGCATGCGTAAAAGGCGCAGTAGCCCCAAAAGGGGTCTCAAAAACCATGTTATCCTCGATTACCCTGACGCCCTCATACTCGCGGGGGAAACCCGCCCCGATTGTGGTGCTTCCTCCAAGAACCGCGATCTTTACCTTCGGAATCTCACCCATACCCGTTTTAAACCCTTTTTAGGTTAAAAGGGCTTCCAAAACCCCATATACTTATCGAGAACCCCTACTATGGATCAAAAATACCTAGTTATATACCAGAAGATGCCTGTAATTATATAGGCTCTATAGTAAATATGGGCGATAGATTTAAATACGTGACTGTTGGTGTATCGACACTCTTCACGTGAAGCCGTATTCCAAACGGAATTACAGCATTCCCGTGACTCACAAGGTGAAATAAGTGCAAAGAACAAAAATGGAACCGAGCCCAGACGTCTGCCCTGAATGTGGAAGCAGGAATATTGTTATTGATAGCAGGTCTGGGGAAAAAATTTGTGGAGCTTGCGGGCTAGTAATGGCCGACAGCATGATTAATGAAGGCCCAGAATGGAGAGCCTTCAGCCAAGATGAGCGTGAGTCACGAAGCCGCGTCGGAATGCCCCTAAGCTTCAGTGTTCACGATAAAGGCCTCAGCACAATGATTGGACAGGTAGGGAAGGATGCCTTCGGAAGAACCATCCCCACAAAGACCATGTTCCAGATGCTCAGGCTCAAGAAGTGGCACATCAGGTCCAGCTACCAGAGCAGCATCGACAGAAACCTGAGCCACGCAATGACAGAACTAAGCAGACTCACAGACAAACTACATATCCCCAAGCCAGTAAAGGAACGAGCAGCAGTCATCTACAGGAAAGCCCTCGAAAAAGGACTGGTCAGAGGAAGGAGCATCAGCGCCATCGCAGCTGCAAGCCTATACGCAGCATGCAGGGTAACAGGAACCCCCCGTACCCTAAGGGAGCTGAGCGACCACAGCACCATCGACAAAAAAGACCTAGCAAGATGCTACAGGTTACTGCTTAGGGAGTTGAACATGAGCATGCCTATTCCAAAGGCACAGTACAGGGTACCCAAGATCGCGGCAAAAGTTGACATAAGCGAGAACACACAGCAGGCAGCAGTAAACATACTCAGACGAGCAGAAGACCTCAAGACCACAGCAGGCAAGGACCCCATGGGTCTAGCAGCCGCAGCGCTATACATCGCGTGCGTCATGAACGATGAGAAGCGAACACAGAAGATGATCGCAGACGCAGCAGGCGTGACCGAGGTCACCATCAGAAACCGCTACAAGGGCTTGAAGGAAGCCCTCCACTTGGAAATCTAAGATTTTCCACTACATTTTTCTATTTATAACATATCCTCTAGGCAATTAGTGATACATATGCCAGAACCAGTGGATTATCTGACAGAGGAAACCTACAGACCAGAATGGCTGCAGGATGGGGTAATGGAGTCAACCATCAAGGCAGTCGCAGAGAAGAAGCAAAAGCTAATGGAGCTGGGGAAGAAGCTCGCAGACGCCAAACGATACTATATGGTTGGGAGCGGTGGGAGCTACAGTGTTCAGTTGCCTCTCGTATATATCGCCGAGAAATACACCAAGGTTCCTGTCTATGCCTTCAGTGGCTGGGAGTTCCTAGAACGCAGGTCAGAGGCGATAGATGAGGATTCAGTTGTAATATTGATTAGCCAGAGCGGTAAGACCAAGGAGATCGTTGAAGCCCTCGAATGGTGCAACATGAAAGGAGCCACCACCTTTGGATTAACCCAGAAACAGGACTCAGTGATCAACGAGAAAGCCGACATAGGGTATGGCTGGGAAGCCAGAGGGGTTACTTTTGGTAAGTTAATGAGCATGTACTACCTCTTTGGGTCTATATTCAAAGAGAAGAGCTATGATATTGGAGCCAAGATGATCACCGAAACTGACAAGCTACCAGCACTAATACCCCCAATGATCCCCTTAGCCAAAGAGACAGCGAGAAAACAAGGACTGGAGTTCAAGGACCATAACATGGTTTTCATGGTTGGCGGCGGAATCAACTGGGGGCTCACATACCAGTTCGCGATTTGCACATTGATGGAGATGTGCTGGACAAACGGGATGGCAGTAGACTACAGTGAGTTCAGACACGGACCCCTCGAGCTCTTCACAGAGGGAGCAGCATGTGTCTTCCTCCGTGGAAGATCAGACTTGAAGCCCCTTGAGGACTCGATTATCCAGTTCAGCAAGGAAAACGGGGTAAAGATCATAGAATACGACTCCCAAGGGCTCGATGTAGATAACCTGTTGACTCCTTTCACACTGTTCGTTGAGCTGGAGTGGTTCAGCTACTATCTGAGCCTAGCAAAGAATAGGCGCATGGGCTCTTGGCGTTTCTACGACAAGGTAAAATTCTAGGGCGCTCCACCCCATGCCCCGAGTCTTTTGCATATCTCGGTGGCTGCGAGGTGCCCAGCCTCTATTGATTCTGGGATCGTTTTTCCCTTTATCCTGCTGCAGAGAAACCCAGAGATATATGCATCTCCTGCTCCAAGGGTGTCTACCACATCGACTGGGATCACCTCTCCCTTGTAGAGGTTTTTTCCATCATAAACCATTGAGCCGTGTTCACCCAGAGTCATAACTACTATTCCCGGTGTCTTCTCCTTGAGTCTCTTTAGCACTGGTTCTGGGTTTTCTCCTTTCTCGATTAGGTGGCTTCCGCTGAAGAATGATACGTCGAGGTATTGCATTATCTCTGTTCTGGGGTCTTCTAATTGTCCGCTGAAATCACAGCTGAGCAAGGCGCCTGTGGACTCCTTGAGTCTCTTGATGTGTTCTCTGCCGAAGCCCCATACAGTGAAATGTATCAGCTTGTGGTCTTGGGGTGCGGGGATTTTCTCGTAGGGGAGTACAGCTTCTTCCTGTACTCCCTCGGTGTAATCATCGAAAATCCTGTCGCCTTCTCGTATGAGTATCTTTGTGACTGCTGTTGTTCCTTCCTTGATGATTATATGGTCTGTGCTTAGCCCGTTTTCCTTGATTTGATCGAGCATATACTTGCCGTTATCATCGGTCCCTACGATGCCAACATACTGGGCTTCAATATCTTCGTACCTTGATGCATATACCGCGAAGTTCAAGGCGTTACCACCCGGATATCTCTTACCGAGTTCAATGTAGTGGTCTATACAGTTGTCACCTACACCAAGCACCTTCAATGTTGTTCCTCAAACTTATCTAATGGCTCCGACTTGGCTATATAGATTAGTCATGGAGCTTATTGATGCAATTAAGGGGCGTAGGAGTATCAGGGCGTACAAACCTGATCCTGTGCCACGTGAGATAATCGAGGATATAATCGAGGCTGGTAACTGGGCGCCCAGTGGCACAAATAGCCAGCCATGGAGATTCACAGTGCTCATGGGTGAGAAGAAAACCGAGTTCATCGAGATAATGAGACGCAATATTCAGGAGAAGAAGGATGACTACACAGAGCAACAGATCAACATCTTTGAGTGGAGCGCTCTCAGCCTCGAGAAAGGCTCAGCGATAATCCTCGCATGGGATAAAAACAAGACATGGACCAGCCCCCAGAGCATAGGAGCATGCATACAGACCATCATGCTCAAAGCCTACGATATGGGACTGGGCACCCTCTGGGTAGCCGCTGTTAGGGTAGCAGCAGATGAGCTGAAGAAGCTCTACGGGAAAGAGAAAATGGACCTCATCGCCTCTGTTGGAGTAGGGTATCCCAGTGAGAAGATGATAGGAAAGAAAGGACCTCCCAGACTACCAGTTGACGAGGTTGCGGAGTTCCTAGGTTAACCTTTTTCTGGTTAACAATTCTTTTATCGTTGAACGGTTCCTGTCAGGTACCTAGCTTGACTAGGAGGCACAGAAGCGTGTATCAATTGGACTGGAAAGAACTATCCTCCTAACAGAGGATGAAATACCCAAGAAATGGATTTCTATAACACCCGATCTTCCAGCGCCCCCGTACCCGTTGATCGACCCATCCAATGGTGAGCCAGTCAACCCAGCGGCGCTAGAAGCAATATTCGCCAAGGAGCTACTCAGACAAGAAGTCTCCACGGATCGGACCATAGACATCCCCCAAGAAATCAGAGAAGCATACCTGCTATGGAGACCCACACCCCTAATCAGAGCAACAAGGCTTGAAAAGTATCTCAAGACACCCGCGAAGCTCTACTACAAATACGAGGGAGTGAGCCCCACAGGCAGTCATAAACCCAACACAGCCGTCCCACAGGCATACTATAATATGCGTGAGGGCGTCGAGAAACTCACCACAGAGACCGGTGCAGGGCAATGGGGAAGCAGCCTCGCCTACGCTGGATGCTTGTTTGATCTCGATATCGAGGTCTATATGGTGAGGGTGAGTTATGAGCAGAAGCCATACCGGAAGACCATGATGAGGCTATATGGTGCAGAGATCATACCGAGCCCCAGCACACGTACTGAGGTGGGTAAACGGATACTGGAAAAATATCCTGATACCAGTGGTAGTCTCGGGATAGCCATCAGTGAAGCCGTGGAGCGGTGTCTCAGCTTGGATAACACCAAGTATACCCTTGGCAGTGTGCTGAATCATGTCTTAATGCATCAGTCTGTTACTGGGCAAGAAGCCATGAAACAGCTAGAGACTGTGGATGAGTACCCTGACACGATTATCGGCTGTGTAGGCGGTGGAAGCAACTTCGCTGGAGTCGCCTACCCGTATCTAGCTGATCAAAGGAACGGCAAACCTCCCAAGGAGACCGAATTCATAGCCGTAGAGTCAACAGCTTGCCCCAGCATATCAAGGGGCGAGTATCTCTACGACCATGGAGACACGGGAAGGATAACACCATTGATGAAGATGTTCACCCTTGGACATGATTTTATCCCTGATCCCATCCACGCGGGTGGACTAAGGTACCATGGTATGGCACCGAGCCTCAGCATGCTGGTAAAACACCGCATGATTGAGCCGAGAGCCTATAATCAGGTCGAGGCACTGGAAGCAGCAGTAACCTTTGCACAGCAAGAGGGCTTGATCCCTGCACCGGAGACTGCCCACGCGATCAAGGCGATGATCGACGAAGCCCTACGGTGTAAGGAGACTGGTGAGGAGAAGACCATACTGATCTTGATGAGTGGTCACGGCCACTTTGATATGAGCGCCTACGAGGGATACCTCAACGAATCACTGCAGCCCTTTGAGTTGCCCCAGAAAAGGATCAATGAGACTGTCTCAAACCTGAAACGTCTATATCCTTTCGCCTAGAGGGCGTCTCTCCTCTTCCTTATCTTTTCAACTATTTTTTTACTGTCTGGGGAGACCTTGGCGTGCCAGAAACGATCAAGCTCTGTGTTCGGTGACTTGCTCATATACTCGTAGGCTTGAAGGATCATGTCTATCTTATCAGCATCATGAACCAGAACCGCCTCAGGGGATTCTTTTCTCTGATACTCGAGCCAAGCCTCCCAATAGACTGCGCGTTGAGCCTCATCTAGGCTACTAAGAATTGTTCTCATTGCCTCATTTTCCAGTTCTAAGTGATTAGGCATCTTCCTCATTGGGGTAATATCCCCTGTCTCAGCCTCAGCCAAGTCATGCAGTAAAGCCATCCGCATGACCTTACATGTGTCTAATCCCATGCTGTCGCTGAGCATCATGGCTGCTAACGCTGTGCGGAATGAGTGATCGGCTACTGATTCAGGCTCAGCTACTCCTGAATCCACCCAGCCTGTACGTGGTATCGTCTTGAGCTTCCCAGCGACTGAGAGAAAATCCAGTAAATTATCAGTGTTCACAGAAAAGAATAGTTGAGATAAGATATAGGCTACTCGATCCCGCAGGCTTCACGTATCGCTGCCATCATCTTATCATTGTTCGGTGGGCAGCCAACAGCATAACACCCCTTATCAGCGTTACGAGCCTGACACACACCCATAATAACAGGCTTAGTATGCAGGTTCTCAGGCACCTCAGCGTTACTACCCACCACTATCACAAGGTCTCTTATCTCACCCATCTTCTGCATCTGCTCAAGATCATAGAAGACGCTGTGTATGGTACCATGACATGCGCTGCAGGCGCCATCAGTGATGACTGTCACGCCTTCTGCGAAATCAGTTCCTGTCGGTGGTCTTTCAAACTTGTATGTGAATGATTCGACTGGCTCTCCCACCACCTCAATCTGTGAGCTTAGATCGATTAGACCTGCGGCATCAGCCTCAACGAGATGATCCAGTTCCTCTGCCTCAAAGCCCATTATCTTAGAGGCAACCCTGTCCAAAGCATATACATCCTTGCTAGCGATAACTGTGTTTAACTCAACCTTGGGTCCAAAACTTGGACCAAGCCCCTCCATAGCCACAATGGCATCAAGGACCGTAAGATCAACAGGCACAGCCTTGTTCAAGTCCAGAATCCCCTTAACCACACCGATCTTGTGGAAGTTACGCTTCATATACCTGGGGAGGACTCCCTTGAGGTTCTTGACCCCGAGGGTTACCTTGAGCTGGTCATGAGTCTTCATAACAGGCACATTAATCCTG
>CAZZFH010000121.1:0-6885 GCA_964653295.1 uncultured Candidatus Bathyarchaeia archaeon
CCTCCTTGGGCTCCTCCTTGGGCTCCTCCTTGGGCTCCTCCTTGGGCTCCTCCTTAGGCTCTTCCTTGGGTTCCTCCTTAGGCTTGGACTCACTAGGAGAATTGTTTGTTGTTATTTCCTCAGCCTTTTCCCCGTCGTTTTCCCCCTTTTCTTGGTTATTATTTTCTTTGACCTCATCCTTCATGTCTTTCTCTGGAAGATCCTCAGAATTTTCTAGAACTTTTTCATTTTTCTTGTTCTTATCATGAGACTCTTCTGAGCTATCAGTCTCGATATCATCCAATAATGTATCTTTGATCTCATCATCTGGTTCACTCTCGACGTCCTGAGTATCTTCTGTAGGATTCTGTTTGACGGATTGTGGACCTTTGTCTTTTTCCTGACTCATTTCCACTATCGAATCATTAGTAGTTGAGGAGGCATTATCTTTATTCTTAAGACCCTCACCGAAGGCAAGCGGATCATCATCCAGAGCATCTATTACTTCATCTAGTTGGCCTTTACCTAATTTCTCGTCTATATCATCAAGTTTCTTTTTAGCGTTATTGACTTCAGTCTTGATCTTTTCATTTTCTTCTTCTGTGATGTATTCTGTCATCTCTTCTACGGTTTCAATGATCTCGTCGTATTCCTTGTTCTTTTTATCCTTGAACTTTACCAATAGCTTCTCTTTGGTTTCTTGGATTTCTTCATCTATATTTTCAGGAACTTGGTTGTCTGCTGATATTTGATCTTCAGCTGGAGAGAACGTATTACTGGCCGCGTTCTCGTTTTCCTCCAAGTACAAAGCCCAAGTCATACGGAATAACCTCAAAGCATCCATGTAATATTGGAGAGATAATTCCATATCGCTCTGGCTTGTTGCTTGGGCTTGCTGAATATAATCCAATGCAGCTGTAAGGGTATCCATAACTTTTATTGATGTATCTTCATCTAACAGGTAGAGTAATTCGTCCCTTCTTGCCTCAGTGGCTTGTTTTATATTATCATAAACGCTAGAAACCTGGTTTCCGTTATCTGACTCTGCGAATGTCAATTGAGTAGACGATGTAACACAGAGCAACGCTATGAGCGCTATCATGGTAAACCTAGTTTTCATTATCGCTACACTTGAAGAAAAACACTGTTAACGTACTATTTAAAGAACGCTGTGGAACGATTTTAATCTCATAATTTTATTGATATTGATAAATTATTCAATATTCTAATATTTACTAGGATTATAGATGCTAAATATGGATTATTAATCCATGCATTTCCATTAAAAAATAGATTAATAATAATTGAAGTATTGACGTTATTATGCATTTAAAAACTAGAGACTCTTCCTTTTTTGATATATCCAGATGGTAATCAGAACTATGAGACCGCCTGTTACCATGTAAATTATGTTGTTTTGTTCTAGTTTTTCAGCTGAGTGAGCTTCTTCAGCAGCCTGCATTGCGGTAATCTCAGCGTCTCTATACAATCCACTCTCATAGAAACTGATTGCATCTTCATATGAGGCTTCTGCATTTTCTAATCCTATCGTTCTTTGCTGTGCTCTGGCCTCGTTTATTGAACCCTCAGCTGAAAGTATCGCAGACTCGGCTGCGTTAGCATATTCGATAATATCAGTTGCGATAAGTAATGCCTCATCAGCACTGTTCTTTGCTTCAAGGTACTCTTCAGCCTCAAAAAGAACGTCTGCCTCTACCAATAGCTCTATAGCACCAGCTAGAATATAGCCTTCAGCATCTTTTTGGGTAATATACTTGGAAGCCTTTGTTAATGATGCGTTAGCCTCTTTGACCACCGAAGGTAGACCGAGGATATAGTACACATATTGAGAACCTGGGGCAAACTGGAGGAATTGTGATTCTTCTATGGTCCCGATATTTATTGGGATCTCGCTAATATCTAGGAAATTTGCGTTTTTAGGGAGAATAAACGTTACATTGACTGGAGAGGTTATGTTTGCCATCCAAATGAACTTATTTTCTTGGGTTAAACTATCTGTTTGATATGTAATATGAAGTTCAGTTGCTCCTATGCTATCTACTCGTACTGTATCGTTGAGTATATGTGCTGCTAATGGGTTTCCATCCTCGTCCCTTATTACTAGGTTGTCTATGTTTTTTCCAAATAGGTCGACGTCTACCCTCACTTTTGTGGGATCACTTGTTACATAGTATTCTACTTTGGTGGTTCCGTCTGAGTAGATCGTTAGCGCTAATGAGATGGGAGAAGTGCCTATTTGAGCTTTAACGATCGGTGCAGATACTAGCGATAATAATATAATCAATATTACATGTTTCTGCATATTTCCCAGAAAATACATTTAATTGTCTATTTATAAAGATAATATATTCAATAGTTAATAAAACTGGTTTTTATTAATAATAATCATATAATGATGATATAGAAGGCAAATCTATATTATAATTAAATATAACGTTTATCCATACATCTTATGGTTCCAGATGGTTTCAGAAGGTTCTTATTATACTACTAAAACGGTAGTATATCAATATGGAAATAACAGTCAATAGAAAACAGGGGAAAATAACTCTAAGATCGAGTGAAGATCAGTTAGATGAAGACGATACGGATCGAGATAGACTGTTATTTGTGGATGATGATCTAGCTATTCTTGATGGATACAAGTTCATTTTTGAGAGCGAGGACTTTATTGTTGACTTGGCAACAGATTCAGTTACTCTGATGGATCTTGTTAGGAAAAAAGAATATGATATGATAATTTTGGATTATAATCTAACTGAAGAAAAAGGAATAGATCTGGCAACAGAGATTCATCGCATAAGACCTGACCAGAAACTGATATTCATCAGTGGTAAAAGAAACGTTGAAAATGAACTGAGAAATCATGATATTTCCTTTACTGGATTCTTTTTGAAGCCTTTGAAAGCTGATGATTTGTTAAATTTCATCAGAGAAAAGATCACTGATACAGATTAGTACTATATTTTTTCAGTAACCACTAGTTGTCCATATTCATTATAAATAATATAGTTAAATCGATCAGGATCAGCTTGAACCATGCATCTATACTGATTGTTGACGATGATGAGATGATAGTTTATTTCTTTCAGATGATACTGGAAGAGTATGGCTATGATATCTCAACAGCGTTTACAGGTATGGAAGCCATTGAACAGGTAAAAAATAAGAAAATTGACCTAGCCATACTCGACTACAAATTATCTGATATCTTGGGGGATATACTAGCTGAGAAAATCTTAGAGATTAACGATCAAACCCACATAATGTTTGTTACAGGATATAGCGAGGCAAAAGACAAGATATTAAGAAGCAATCATTCACATCACGTAGTTGTGAAGCCCATCAAGGAAGAAGTGCTAATAGACACAGTGGAACAAGCCTTAGAGAGTACCATAGAGTTGAAGGTTAGGTGAATCAGTTTGAGACTTAGAGAGAAGCTGATGATAGTCTCCGCAATAACGTATACACTGGTTTTCACTGGTTTCTTATTTTATACAAATAATTTGATTATGAAGGGATATTGGGAACTGGAGTCAATTGATATTGTTGAGCAGACCAATATAGGTCTCAACACTCTAGAGCTAAGAATAAATGAGCTAGATCATATGACAAGGGATTTTGCTTCAAGGGATGATACTTATTATTTTATCCAGAATAATTTGAGGCATTTCATCAATGATCTGATTTCTACCTCGTCTTTTGTCGAGAACGAGATAAACTTCATGATATTCATTGACAATCAGGAAGAAATTCGATTTAGTAAGGCGTTTGATCTCTCAACGTTAAGTAACTCTGAAATCGACGGAACTTTACTGCAAATGATTTTCGAGAACGATATACTGTTTAATCATCATGTGGGAAGCTCAGGAATTTCGGGGCTGATCAATATTAACGAAGTACCTGTGATGATTTCTTCACACCCCATCTCCTATAGTGAGGAGGAGCATCAGATATTTGGTACGTTGGTCTGCGGAAGATACATTGACTCGGTTGAGGTAGCAAAACTTTGTGATTATTCGTATCAAAACCTCAAGATAATTGACTATGATAATTTCTTTGTTGAATTGGGGGAAGATGTGACAGTATGGCGTCAAAATCAACAAATCATATCGGGACTTGTCACTCTTAACGATATTAATGATAATCCTATCTTCATATTTGAGGCAGATTCTCCGAGAGATCTATATATTCAGGGGAAAAACACGGTTTTCTATTTCTTCGCGATTATGCTTACCACTGGAGGAATCATTGGGGTTATTGCATATTACTTATTGAACAAGTTGGTTCTTGAGAGGATACTTGGGCTTAGCCGCGAGGTAAGCAGTATTGATCCGAACTCACTGGAATCCAAGTCTCTGAATATTTCAGGAGATGACGAGATCTCCAAGCTCAGCGAGGATATTGATAAGATGCTCCAGACAATACACGAGTATCAAGACCTGCTAACTAGGCGCGAGAGAATGGCGACTATAGGTGAGACTGCTGCTATGGTGGGGCATGATCTGCGTAATCCTCTTCAGGTAATTTATATGCTGGAGTCTAGGCTGAGCAGAGCTTCGATATCGCTTAAGAAAAACGGTGATATTGAGCCGATTATTGAGGAACTCGAGTTAATCAAGACCAACCTCTCAGAACAGACAGGCTACATGAACAAGATAGTATCAGATCTGCAGGACTTCTCCAAGTCAATTGCACTCCAAACCCAAGAGGTAGATATGGAGGCTATGGTAGTTGATGTCCTTGAAACGCTGAAAATGCCAGAGAACGTGGAGATCTCAATTGATTTCGAATTGGGATCAAGATTATTCTATATAGATGGAGACTACTTCAGAAGAGTCATTATCAACCTATTAACAAACGCCATTCAAGCGATGCCAGATGGTGGAAAGCTCTCTGTAAAAGGAGAGATGAGGTACGAGAAAAAATCCATGACAATCTCTGATACAGGTACGGGTATATCAGAGGAAAACATGAAAAAACTGTTTACGCCTCTATTTACTACGAAGGCAAAGGGCACTGGTCTTGGTTTGGCGGTTTGTAAGCGGATTGTGGACGCTCACAAGGGCATAATTAGCGTTGAGTCTGTAGAAGGTCAAGGCACTTCATTCAAGATAATAATTCCAGAAAGAGATGAATCCACCGAAGAGCCTACAGAGGAAGCTTTCATAAGAGAAGATATATTGGATTCTGAGAAAGATGAGATAGTCAACGCTTGAAGCGTTTGAATATATCTCCCATACTGAATCTCGCAGTGATTATTCTCTCTGTGCTGAATATCTTGGCAGTAATATAGAGTACCACGACTGTCCAGATGCTGATGAAGAATATGCTTCTTATTACTTGGAAATAGTTTCCTAGGAATGCTGCCTTGGTGGCTATTATGCTGTGTGTATACGGGATTATCAGCAGGATAGTCTGGAATGCTGGTGGGAGCATCTCGATATCGCTAAACATGAGTACGATTGCTGGGATCATTATCGGTGTTACTAGTACTCCTGTGAAGCTCTGGGCGCTCCTCACATTGTCTGCGAACACAGCGACGCTCAGGGCCATGGCTAAAGCGGATACCAGCGTCACGAATATCACAATCCCAACAAGCAAAAAGCCTAATGGGGTGATCCCGAGGTTCACATCACTAATATTCATACTCATGGCTTCAGGAACGAAGCTGAATGCGCTGTTCATGTAATAACCAAACCCAAGCAGGTAGCTTACTGAGCCAGCCACAGCGATAACTATGCTTCCACTGAGTTTTCCACCCAGTATAGTCATTCGGCTTACTGGTAGGGTCATCAGGGTCTCCAGGGTTTTCTGTTCTTTCTCCAAGGCTATGCTGGTTGCAGCCATCTGGATAGCGAACATGACCATCATCATCACCATGATAGGAAGCATGATTGATTGGCTCATCACCAGTGAGAAGATGGCTGAGGGAGGGACCTCCAGAACGGAGCCCTTCAAAATGCTAGCATAATCGATAGTAATGGGATTTCTATATCCTGTAGCTGTTCCCGGTGCGCCTGATTGAGTTATTATAGCCTGGATCTTGCTTATGCTGAAATAGTAGTTGTAGATGTTGATGAGGTTACTAACTAGATCCGTGCTCTGGGTCTCTGCCATGTTCAGGTTTCGTAAGTTGGCGTAGATCTTCACCCTGCCCTGTATACCCAATGTGATGTTTTCATTATAGCCCTCAGGGACATAGACGAGGGCACTGCTATCAGTAGATGTAAATATGGACAACGCATCCTCCAGACTATTAGCGTCTATGGGAACCACCGTATTGTTTGTGTATAGATAATTCAGCAAGGCATCCGTTACAAACCCATCATCATCAGTCCATACAGCGAAACTAGCTCCACGGACAGCCCGCTGAACAGACTCCTGACTGATCTGGATGGCGCTACCCATAATGGGGAAGATTATCACTGGCATCAAGATTACGCCTATGAGTATCTTTGGGTCTCGGACAAGCTCCTTAACCTCTTTTAGAACCAGTGGCCAGAGCTTATTCATACTGGGTTACCTCCATGAATACCTCTTCGAGGTTGGATTTGCCATACTCTTGTTTTAGCTCATCTGGGCTTCCTTGAGCAACCACGATGCCTTGGTTGATGAGGGCTACGTTGTGGCAAAGATACTCTACTTCCAGCATATTGTGGCTGCTTAACAGAATAGTAACTCCTTCTTGGTCTGCGTACTTCTTTATCATGTTACGCACATTGACGCTCTGGATAACATCGAGGCCACTCGTAGGCTCATCCAGTATGGCAAGCCTTGGCTTCATCATCAACGCACGGGCTATCAAGAGCCGCCTCAACATACCCTTGCTATAGGTCTTGACCCTGTCATGGAGGCGATCACCGAGATCAGAGATTAACTTCC
>CAZZFH010000122.1:0-6879 GCA_964653295.1 uncultured Candidatus Bathyarchaeia archaeon
ACATATAATCCGTGCCCCACCAAGTCGAATAAAGCAGGGTAATCACCAAGTTACTAGATGTGGGTCTAAACATGTCAACAGTATAACCGAGATAGATCATTGCAAACCGGTATGTACCAAGTAAAAGCGCCATCAACGGTGGGACTATATCGAATTCCACCTCCTCATCTGTAATGTGCTCCCGTAGCGCCTCGACTATGTTAATCTCGACGGCTCTCTGAGCTGGTCTGATAAGCGAGAATAATGCCAGTGCTGTGCTGAATACGAATATAGAGACGAGGGTAACCGGGTTTATGGCTGATAATAGCTCCAGGGGATTGACGCCGGGTATCACCAATGGTAAGACTAAGCTACTTCCTAAGATCCCTACAAAGCCCGCAGTCAGGGAGACTATCAAGCCCTCATACATGAGCATGTTCAATACCTGTCTAGGGTTCATGCCACGGGTCAACAGGAGACCTATCTCTCGCCGTCTTAACCCGAAGACTACCTCGGCGATTGTGGTGCCAAGATACCATGCGGTGAAGAACACGGGGAGGCTTACAACGATGGTGCTGGTCTTCATCTGGTTAGAGTTCTGGGTTATGGCTTCCAGCATCTCGCCGAGGAAGTTACGGGGGACATAATAGTACCCAGCCCCATTGGCGTTGATCTCCTCAAGAATCAATGTAACCTCGTTTATGCTTCCCTGAATATCCCATGGATTCACCAAGCTCGGGCGATCCAAGCCAATTAATGCTACAGCATGCTGGTCATCTGTGGGACGCCTGTTCTCGGCGAAGATACTCCTCTGTATATCCATGTATGTATCAGTGCTCATGAGGAGCAGGTTGTAGCTGGGGCGCTTCTGTGTTGGATCATTTCTGCTGAACAACCCATACAAGTATCGGTCATACCTACTGACGAATAATGTCCAAGTAGTATCCTCGACCGCAACAGTATCAGCTATTGGCAAAGTGAAACGTCTATTCTCAAAGCCGGGTGGATTCTGCCACAAGTAAGTACTGAGATCCAATACAACGGAGCCATTCGCCACATACTCCTCGGTCAGAGCAGAGCTAACATCAAAGTATATCTTACCACGCTCAAACCTATCGACACCAATGATCCCATCATAAAAGATAGAGTCATCAGGCACAGCCACAAGATAGACGCCCTCAACAGTAGCATTACTCCCATCGGGCTCATACGTCCTGACACCTACCCAGATAAATTGATCAATATGCGTTACGCCCTCAATACCCTCCAGCACCTCCTCGACATCAAGAATACGGGTCTTTGTGATGTTTTTGTCAGAAGCCTGATCTATGATATCGTAGGGAGCCGACTCAAATATCGTCTCAAGGCTCTTTGCCCCAATAGCGTCTGCTCCCTGCAAGATACCCGCAAATAATGTCGTCGCTAGGGCTACACTAAGGAAGAGGGATAGAAACATTCCTCTTCCACGTATTATTCGTTTTATTGCGTAACGGAACATCTCTGAAAGAGACGCGGTAGCCGTTTAAAAAAACTTGCTAAAAATTACTGGTTGTAGCCTCAGCTTTATCTAATAAGATTTTGCTTTAAATAAGCTAAACTTTATAACCCCTGCCCGATTACCAACAGCAGTGAATTTGATGTTCCAACTGCTTGGACAATTACTACAACAGGACAGCGAGATTGGAATGATACTGCAAACACTATTCAGCTTTGCATTCATTATCTACCTATTCTACGCACAACGCATTCAGGCCATGACAATGCTCCGGCAAATCGAGGTAAGCCTAAGAAAAATCAAAGGTTATCGAGACAAGAGCAGAGAAACAGCCATAGAAGCAATAAAAGAGTACGGAAAACCCGAGAAAGACCCCACGCATCAGGTGGAGAGGTTCATGGACCACTTCATGATCCCACCAGTTGACATGGACCCATCGGGAGTCGTGCAAAAGCTGGGTAAAATACTCAATGTAAGAGAGCAAACCTTCCAACTAGAAGTGGAACAGATGGCGCCAGAAGCCACAGTACCCCAGAGAAACAACCTTGAGAACCTTCTCGAAGCAAGCCTAGCGCTGAACATATTCTACAAGGTCATCAGGCACTACTATCTGATGGGCAAGAAGACTATGAACATCTACATCATCATGCAGATCCATATGATCCTACCGATGCTCATACAGCAGATAGAGGCCTACAGCGCAGCACTACAGGCATTCAAGAATGGGATACCCATCGGAGACAGCGTTGGACCCATCGTCGCAGCCAAACTCATCAATGGATCACCTACCCGTGAGGTAGCCAAAGAGATGGTAGCAGGCGAGATAGAGTTCGAGGGAAGAAGGGTGATAGTCACAAAGGCTTTGGGTCCCGGTGGAAGCGTCGGTAAACCCGGTGATGCTATCCAGACCCTCATCAAGGAGGAGAACGGTAAGGTCAGGATGCTCATCACGGTAGACGCTGCTGGGAAACTGGAAGGCGAGGATGTAGGTGAGATCGCTGAAGGCGTCGGTGCAGCCATTGGAGGCCCCGGTGTCGAGAAGTACAAGATGGAGCAAGCAGCCATTGATAACGATATCCCACTATACGCTGTGGCTATCAAGCAGGGTATGGAACACGTAGTAGCTCCACTTGTAGAGGAGCTCATGGAAGCCACCGATAAAGCAGTGAGCAGCGTCAAGGGACTCATACTGGATTATAGCGAGGAAGGCGACACAATAATTGTAGCTGGAATCGGAAACACAGTGGGGGTAGGACAATGAGACGTATGGCAGACTCGGACACAGCACCACTTGCAGGTGGAGCCAGACAGAACTGGATAAGCCTTGGACTCATGGTGGTAGTAGGCGCCATTGCGTTGGCTAGCCTCTATATGGGTTTCAGGGAGTATGGTGAAAACAACATCGAGACCGCCTTCATGTACATACTTATAGGCGTCTCAGGGTTCCTAGCCATAGGTTTCAGCTTCTTCAAGGCAAAGCCAGTCTCAGAGACAAAGAGCGGTCCTAAAGAAGTCGAGGTAGTAACAACCCTAGAGTGCCCACAGTGCAACCTGAAACGTGTCAGGGCACACCAAGTCGGGGACTATATCTTCAAAAAGGATGAGCCATGCACCCGCTGCGAGGGACACATGACCATCACAAGGATAAACGCCCGAAAAGACCCAAAGAAAAAGGATTAGGCCGTAGTTACTTCACAGCCGTCCTCTGTAAGGATGACGCTGTGCTCGGCTTGAGCCACTTTTGCCCTTGTTCTCTCTAATAGTTGGGGGTAGCTCATTATGCATTTTGAGTGCAGTAGCTCTTGGAATGCCGCTGCTCCAGCTGGCGTATTGAATTTCCTCATAACCCATCTTGATGCGAAAGGCAGGGTTCGATGCTCTTTCTGAATGTACTGCATCATCTTCTTGGCTGTGCCCTTCACGTTGCGTTTCTTGAGCATCCTGTAGATATTGCTGGGAGGACCGTCCATAACCTTACCATCAGCATTTGTTGATACAGCGAAGGGCTCGATAGCATAAACATCGCCTTCATGAATCACATGCTTATCGAGACCATCAACGTTTGGGATGCTTTGCCCGGCGTGAACCACATATCGAGCCAGTTTGTGTCCAGTCAGGTTGCTGATGGGTCTTGCGCCATGACGTTTAATCGCTTCTTCTATGGCTGCTCCTACCTCGTTTGCTCTGACCCCGGGTCTGATTGTGTTGAGTGCGGCGTTCAGTCCTGCTTCTGCTGCCTCAACGAGGTACTCAAGCTCTGGGTCGAAGCATACGGTCTTGGCTGTGTCCGCTATATACCCATCAACATGTACCCCAACATCGAGTTTTACCAAGCTCCGTTCGGGGATGACTGTCTTATCATTCAAGGGAGAACAATAATGGGCTGCTACATGGTCGATGTCCACGTTGCAGGGGAAAGCCATTTTTCCGCCGAGATCTTTAACGCGTTGATTAACAGTATCACAGATGTATTCTACTTTCATGCCTGGTTTTATCTCAGCGAGTGTGGTATCTCTGACCTCAGATGCTATTTTCCCGGCTTCTCGTAATGCTTCGAGTGGTTCCATACTCAAAAGAAGATGATGACTTGGGGAAAAGTATTCCCCTTAAAAAGAGTGGATTACTTCACAACTAGTACAGGCTTGGTACAGTTTTCGACAATATTTCGGCTCGTGCTGCCCAGAATCCAGCCCGTTATTCCACCCAGACCCCGGCTGCCGATAACGATTAGATCCATATCGTTGTTCTCGGCTTCATTAACAATGGTTGCCGATGGTCTTCCCTCCATAAGATGGGTCTCGACACTTAGATCTGGGTAATGATTCTTTATGTCAAGCTCGGCGTCCTCTAGGCTCTTCCCATAAACAGTCCTCATTCTTTCCTGATAGTCACTCATGTCCTGTGCTGCGGTGACTGGGGCTGCTCCAAATCCCTCGTCTGGGAAGACGGGCATCATGACCCTTGGGACGACTGATATGATGTGTAACTCTGCCTGAATCACGTCTGCGATGGATACTGCGTGGTCTAGGGCGTGTTTGCTGGCCTCTGATCCATCGAAGGCGACTAGAATCTTCTTGTACATTGTACTCATGTAAATTGGGGTCGAGGAGGGATATAAACCCCCTTAACCCTTCGCTTGTAGGTGTTTGTGGGCGCCATAGAGTCGTAGGATAGTAGCCCATTCTTCTTTGTCGTAGAAGCTGCACAATCCCTTGCCAAACTGTTTTGCTACCTCAATACAGTATCTCCCAGCAGACTCAATATCAGTGGGGTGGCTAGCACCAGTACCACAACCCGGGACAGGAACCTGTGTGGTTATCGCTAAGCCTATCAATGGTGCATCAGTGGCTATGCATGGCTGCATTATGCTGTTTATGTGGTCAAGGTTGTTGCCGTATGGGGTGATGTCTTGGGTTGTGATGGGGCAGACCTTGGGCAGTTCCCCTGTTACCCACTCCATGATGTCCAGTAGATCGTTGCTTACCTTGAGTACCCATCCCTCCTTGACTGTGGGGGTGATGGCGAACCCCCTCCAGTTGGCTATCCTGTTTCCCTTGGTGGTATCAATGCTGATTATTGCGTCCATCTCTGGATCAACTTCTTCCCTGTTCATCACCTCAGTATTGACTGGGCTCCCCATGAATGGCACAGGTTCATGGGGCTTAATGGGGGCATCAGGGCAGACATGGCTCGCGATGATTATATCTCCGGGCAATTGATCCCCCTTCTTCCGCATATCAGCAAGCTTCAAGGCAACACTAAACGCGGTAGATGCGCCATCAGAGTCTGAGACCAGTCCAATCTGCTCTGGGCGGGCTCCGATACCCCCCAATCTACCTATAATCCCAAGGGTTGGGGCGTCTCCTCCCTTGGATTTGCCATGGGTTCCAGGTATCTTGAGTTTGATGAAGTCAGTGCTTCCCTTTTCTCCTTTTATCTCCTTGACACTGATATCTTGGACTCCGTGTTCCTTCAGGAGGGCTGCTACTCTTTCCCCGGTAATATAGGCGTCATCGAGTAGGTCCATTATCTCGATTACTTGTTTCAACATACTTTGAATATAGACCTAGAATGGTTAAAACCATTGAGATGGGGTGACATCACCCTTAACAATATTATCGGGAAACTCACCTCGTGGCTGGGATTGTAACTAGAAGACTGGATGACGAGGAGACACTCAGAAGACGTATCAAGCAGCTCAAAGAACGAGAGAAACGGATAAGAGAAGAACGCCACAGGCTTGAATCCCAGCTCCGTGAAAAAATATTCAAGAGATTCAAAGAAATAGAGGAAAAAAATGCTTGATTACCGCTCAGCCCTGACGATGAGGCTAAAGCGTCCATAATCATAGCGGTGGACATTGATTCCAGCAGCTACGCCCTCGGTGTACTCTCCAGCGGTTCCAGCCTTGATGCTCTTCGCTGCCTCGTAACATTCCTTGATGAGGTGTTTCTCTATCTTGGGCTCGTTGTGGCTGGGCATCACCCACTCGTACAGTGGCATGAGTTCAACCATCTTGGCGAAGCTCGCTATAAACTGGTCGAGGCTCGTGGTAGGCGCATAGATGTAGATGGGTGCAGGGTAGAAGCTGTCACCGGTCCAGAAAAGCTTGTTCTCCTTATCCAGTAGACATACGCTGTCTGGGCTGTGTCCTGGAGTATAGACCACCTCTAGGGTCCTGTCCCCTAGATCGATCTTATCCCCGTCTTTGAGCCATCTTGTTACTTTGAATGGGTGAATCTTCCAAGTCTCGGCGTCAAAATAGTCTGGGAAGGGCTTCCACACCATATCCCCATCCAGATAATGCCCCATTTGTTCCCGGGTTTGACCGTTTTTCGCCCTGTCCTTGCTGAAGTTGTGTTCAAAGGCCAGTACCTCGCTGAATTGATGGTTGCCGCCTATGTGGTCTCCATGGGTGTGGGTGTTCACAACCATAACAGGAAGATCAGTCAAGCCATCTACCAGCTTCTTGATATCACCGATACCGTTGCCAGTATCAATTAACGCCGCTTTCTTGTCTCCGAGGACGAGGTAGCTGATTACCTCCTCGAATTGACCATCCTCATATACTGCATAGACAGTGTCTGTGAGCTTGTAAACCTCAAACCATGGGTCTGGTTGCTCTACTTTCTCGTAGTTGCTCCATGCTTCTCGTGGGAGCTTGTCGTACCACTTCTTGGGAACGATTATGTTTGAGTTTGTGTCGCTTGAATAAGCCATAAGGGTGGAACCCCTTACTCTGTTATAGGATTAACGTTCTGGTTGAGGCAAAACCAAATAAATCAGGTTTTTTTGCGGCTAACCTGTCGAGTAGAGGGGTTTCTATTGGTTACGGGGAAGTTATTCCCCCTATACCTGATGATCAGTTGGCTTGGAAATATCCATAGTACATCCCTCTTTGAACC